>CAYPPC010000181.1:0-4340 GCA_964412435.1 uncultured Paludibacter sp. | reverse complement strand
ACTCAAAAGTATAATACCAGCTTCCGTCGGCCTCTTTCACTTCAGTGCACACCGCAGTTTGATCCACATGCCCCTGCACAATGTGCCCGTCAAGGCGTCCGTTCATCGGCATGCTGCGCTCCAGATTCACCTTGTCGCCTACCTCCAGCAGTCCGAGGTTGGAGAGCTCGAGTGTCTCTTTGATGGCGGTAACCGTGTAGGTATCAGCTGTCTTGTTCACCACCGTCAGGCAAACGCCGTTGTGTGATACGCTCTGGTCCACTTTCAGCTCATCAACAAATAAGCAGGTCATGGTGATATGCAGGTTCTCCTGCTCCTTTTCGAGAGCCACCACCCGGGCAGCCTCTTCTACTATTCCTGAAAACATAATTTTTATTGGATTTATTTATTTGAATATTTCTTTTGCTTTTTTCCAGAAGGTAGTCTGGAAGGAGATGGAACAACCCTCCTCATCCACTTCCAGGCTTGTGTTGGCGCCCATCAGCAGCGGCAGGTTATCTTCCACATGTCCGGCTGAAAAGCCGAAACAGACCGGATAGTCATAATCTTTAACCATTGCGGCTATACTTTCGTAAATGCCGGCGTTCATTTCAGGATCTTCCTGTGTGTCGCTGAATTGGCCCACCACCAGTCCCGCCAGTTCCGAAAGGGCACCGCTGATGCGCAGATTCTGCATCATCCTGTCAATTTCGTAAGGCTCTTCGCCGGTGTCTTCGATAAAGAGTATGGCGTTCTTGAAGTTGAGATCCCAGGGTGTTCCCCGCATCCCCATAAACACTGCCATATTGCCTCCGATCAGATGCCCTTTGGCTTTTCCAACACGATTGTTGGGGTTGGCACTCACCTTGTAAGAGGGAATTTTACCGGTCAGAATATCCTTGAGTAGCGATACCGGTTCACTTTTTTCCGGCAGCTGCGTCAGGTCTTTGGCCATCGAACTGTGGATGGAGATATAGTCGGTCTGCTGCAGTGCCGCATGCAGAATGGTGATATCACTGAAGCCAATCAGCCATTTGGGATTCTTTTCGAAACGGGAAAAATCCAGTCTGTCCACTATCTGTATCAGCCCGTAACCGCCCCGGCTGCAAAGAATTGCTTTCACATCCGGATCATCGAGCGCCTGCTGCAGGTCGGTGAAGCGCTCCTGTTCGTTGCCTGCAAACCGGCCGTAAACAGCACGCGTAAACATACCCTCACTTGTTTTGAAGCCCCAGCTCTCCAGTTTTTCTCTGGCTCCGTCAATCAGAGCGGGATCAATTTTGCCTGCCGGCGAAATAATACGCACCTCGTCGCCTTTTTTCAAAAAATCGGGGTATTTAGCCATTTTTATTCCTTTCTTCATTTATCATTATCAGTTGCAAATTTAGTGATTTCAACTGAATTGACAATATAATAAATGGATTGACAGCTCTTGGTGAGGCAGAATCGAAAGAAATCATTCCTGCCGGGCAGATGCTTCCTAAACTTTTCGCGCCTGATTATAGCTTTTTCAAAACATTTCCACTATTTTTGTATAGAATTATATTATACAGATATGGATTATAACGATATATTGGATTTCTTCAAGAAAGTGTGGGGACAGATCGAGCGCTTGTTGAAACTTTTTATCGACTGGCGTGAGAGGCGGATAGACCGCTTCAAGGAGTTGCCTCAGTGGAGAAAAGCAGTGAATTCGGCATTGACCATTCTCGGCCTCTTTATATTTTTTCTGTTTCTGGTAGATTTTAATTTCTTCTGGCTTTTTGGAAAATCCCCCACCATTAAAACTATCGCCAATCCTCCTCAGTCGCTCTCGTCCGAAATTATTAGTGCCGATGGTGAGCTGCTGGGTAAGTATTATACCGAAAATCGTAAAATTGTAACCCTCGACGAAGTTTCCGAAGAGATCGTGAATACGCTGATCAGTACCGAAGACCGACGTTTCTACCGCCATTTGGGGATAGATATCAAAGGGCTTTTTTCGGCAGCCAAAGATGCGCTGACCGGCAATCCCCGCGGTGCCAGTACCATTACACAGCAGCTGGTGAAGAATATGTTCAAAACCCGGAGTCAGTACAGCCGCGGATTTTTGGGCGCACTGCCGGGACTGCGGCTGCCCATTGAAAAAACTAAAGAGTGGACCGCTGCCACCAAGCTTGAAATTCTCTATTCCAAAAAAGAGATTCTGGAAATGTATCTCAATACGGTCAGCTTCGGTAGCAACGCCTACGGAATTCATACCGCCTCCAATACGTATTTTGGCATCGGGCCTGACAGCCTCAATTATGAGCAGTCGGCCGTGTTGGTGGGACTTCTGAAGGCGATCACCGCCTACAATCCTTACCTCAACCCCGACCGCTCGCTCAGCCGCCGGAATACGGTGATTGAGCTGCTGGCGAAAAATAAATATATCTCTGTGGCGGAGGCTGACTCACTGAAGCAGCTCCCCATCGAACTGAGCCATTCGGTCACCGGACCGGCTGAAGGGGTGGCGCCCTATTTCCGGAATCACCTCACCCGCTATCTTGAGCGCTGGGGCGATAATAACGGTTATGACATCTATTCCGACGGCTTGAAAATTCATGTGACTATCGATTCGCGCATGCAAAGATATGCCGAGGATGCCGTGAAAAGCCAGCTGCGCATTATTCAACGCAACTTTTTCGCCCACTGGCGCGGGCAAAATCCCTGGCGCGATGAAGAGGGCAGAGAGCTGAAAAATTTTATTCCCTCGCTGGCCCGGCGTTCAGAAATCTACAAGTCACTGGACAGGATATATTCCGGCGATAAAGACTCTATCGATAAATATATGAATCTTCCGAAAACGATGAGGATTTATGACCCCGATCTGGGATCGAAAGAGGTGCTGATGAGTTCGCTCGACTCCATTAAATATATGAGCCACATTATGCACTGCGGCTTTGTGGCGATGGAGCCTGACAGCAAGCATGTGAAAGCCTGGGTAGGGGATATCGATTATAAATTCTGGCACTATGACAAAGTGGCGCAGGGACGCCGGCAGCTTTTTGTGTATGCCGCCGGCCTGATAGCCGGAAAATCACCCTGCGACCGCATTCCGGACATTCCCTTTACCTGGGGAACGGGTCAATACGCCTGGTCGCCGAGAAATGCCGGACACACTTTTTCTTATGAAAATATGACCCTGAAACGGGGATTTGCCAAATCGGTGAATACAGTGGCGGCACAACTCGCCAAAGAGGTGGGGGTGAGCAAAGTGGCTGAGGCTGCCCGCCTTCTGGGCGTAAAATCACCGCTCGAAGAGGTGCCCACACTCAGCCTGGGTGCGTCAGATGTGAATCTGCTCGAAATGGTGAATGCCTACGGTACGGTGATCAATGACGGACTCTATGTGCTCCCGATTTTTGTGACCCGCATCGAAGATAAAGATGGTTATGTGATTTATGAAAGTAAGGTGAAACCGAAACGGGTGCTCAGCTATGAAAACTCATTTTTGATGACCGAAATGCTCAAAGGGGGAATCACCGAGCCGGGAGGTACTTCACGGGCTTTGTGGAACTATGACCTGATGCGCTGGGACACTGAGTTTGGCGGCAAAACCGGGACTTCGTCCAACTATTCCGATGCCTGGTATATCGGCGTAACGCCTAAACTGGTGGCAGGTGCCTGGGTGGGTGCCGAACACCGCAGCGTGCATTTCAGAAGCGGAGCTTTGGGGCAGGCCAGCCGCACCGCTCTGCCTGTTTTTGCCCGTTTTATGGAGAAAGTGCTCTCTGACAAGGAGTTTGAACATTATCGCGCCAAATTTCCGGCGGAGCCGAAAGAGCTGATTAAACGCGACTATAAATGTAATGATATTGAATATCTCGAGATGCCCGGTGACTCGGTGATTGAAAGGGTAGTTATTGAGGCGCTTCCTATTCCGGAAGTTAGCCTGGGTGGTGATCTTTTTAACACAACAGAAAAACGGGAAGAGGGGCCGGTGATGAATTAGAAAATTTTGAATAAAAAACTATATGAGTAAAATTATCAGTAAGGAGTATTTCTCTGACAGAGTGGTGAAGTTTGAGGTGGAAGCACCTCTTATTGCAAAATCGAGGAAGGCGGGACATTTTGTAATGGTTCGTGTGGGTAAAATGGGTGAGCGCATTCCGCTGACCATTGCCGATGCCGATGTGGAGCGGGGCACCATCACGCTGGTGGTGCAAAGAATGGGGGTGTCATCGATCAAGCTGACCGACCTGGAAGCCGGCGAGGAGATTACAGACCTGGTAGGGCCCCTCGGAAATGCTTCAGAGATTGACAAGTTTGGCACTGTAGTGTGTGCCTGCGGTGGTGTGGGCACTGCTCCGATGATGCCCATTGTGAAAGCCCTGAAAGAG
>CAYPPC010000180.1:0-6416 GCA_964412435.1 uncultured Paludibacter sp. | reverse complement strand
TGCATCATAATTTCAGCTTCTTCATTAGGGATGCGGCTTAAGCTGCCTCTTACGCCTACACCGTAGGAACCACCCTCTTTTTCGCGAATGCTTTCGAGGTAGCGCATGCTCAGGATATTACCAATAGTGCTTACGAGCAGTTGGTTTTCGATGCTGTAAGGGATGTCTGCGCTGTAAACAATAAAGTTGCTTGCTGTCAATGTTTCCATTTCGCGCTCAAATTTATTAAGTACTTTGCCCTTTGGCAGTCCGCGGTAAACATCTTCATATTTTTCTCTTGCTTTGGAAGTCTTCAGTCCGCCCAGATAGGTAGCCAGCAGTTTTTGTGTCTCCTTATCGTCCGGATTGATATTTCCTACAAAGATAAAGGTGAAGTCGGCCGGGTTGGCAAAACGATCTTTATAGATAGCAAGTGCTTTATCCTGGTCGATGTTTTCGAGCATGGCGAGGTTCTGCAATACAGTTCGCGGGTCATTGCTTGAAATAGTCATCTGAACCGAGTCGTTGAATGTTTTGCTCGGGTTTTTATCCACATTGGCCAGGGCCGTATTGAGCATACTCATCAGTGCAGCGTAGGAGTTGTCATCCTTGCGCGGCTCGGTGAAGTGCAGATAAGTCAGCTGAAGCATAGTTTCAAAATCCTTCACTGAAGAGCCTCCGCTCATGCTTTCTGAGTAGGTGCTGATGTTGGGTGAAACCGATGCAATTTTGCCGGTCAGTACTTTCGACAGGTCGGTTGCGTTGAAACGACCGATACCGTTTGCATTCACAATGCCGGTAGCCATCATGGCCGAAGGCAGATCAGCTGCATCTTTTACTTTGGAGAATCCGCCGTCGCTGTAGGCGCTCATGCTGATTTCGTCGCTCTTGAATTCGGTTGGTTTAATAATAACTCTAACACCGTTTTTCATCAGCAGTTCAGTGGTGCCATACTCTGAGTTGCGGCTTACTTTTTTGATTTTACCCGCTTTAGGAGTTTTTTCGATCAGCGGCACATTGAAGTCTTCCTCTGCCTTAGCTTCCAGTTCAGCATTTTTAGCTTTGCTCAATGAGGCCAGCAGTTGCTCTTTGGAAGGAACATTTACGCTCTCTTTTTCCGGAGCAGAAACGGTGATAATAACGTTTTCTTCCGTCAGATAGGTTTTGGCAGCCTGGTTGATAACGTCAGCTGAGAGTTGCGGCATCAGCATTTTAGCCATTTCATATTCGGTCTCGATACCCGGTGCCGGCGTTCCGTCAAGGTAGTGACGAATATACTCCTGAGCATATCTGATGTTCTCTCTGTTTTCGCGCTCGTTGTAGGCTTTCTCCAGGTTTTTCAGAATGTTGGTTTTTACGCGCTCTACTTCAGAGGCGGTAAATCCGAAGCGATTCATCTTTTCCAGTTCGAGAACCAGAGCATCAAAAGCTTCAATTTCACTTCCCTCTTTCGGTACGGTGATGGCGATAAAAGCATCTTTGGATTTTACCAGTTCGCCGTAGTAAGAGAATGCAGCGATAAAGGGTGCGTCAGCCTGCATGCTGATCTCTTCAAAACGCTCATTCATTACGGAAGTTGCAATGTTATTGGCCAGATCATTTACATATCCGATCATGCTGCTTGCAATTTCCTTGGGCAGTTTGTCTTTTTTGAAGTCGATACGAAGTTGAGTGTTGGGCGCCTCCGGGTCGGTAACAATGGCCACAATAGGCTCCACATTGTCTTCAACTCCGTAAATGGGGCGCTCACCTGCGTTGTCAGCCAGTGGAATGTCAGCAAAAACTGCTTTCAGCTTGGCTTCCATCTGATCCACGTCGATGTCACCTACAATGATTACGGCCTGCTGGTCAGGACGATACCACTGGTGGTAATAGGCTTTCAGTGCGTCGTAGCTGAAGTTATTGATTACGGCAGTGTCACCAATCACATCACGTTTGGCATACTGGCTGCCGGGATAGCGAAGCTCATTCGATTTTTTCCACATGCGGCGGCTTGCATCGTTGCCGGTGCGCCACTCTTCCAGAATTACACCACGCTCATCGTCAATTTCCTGATGCTCCAGGGCGATAAAGCTCGACCAGTCGTGCATCACATAGAGTGCGCTGTCGAGCACCTCCGGATTGGTGGTTGGAATGTTGGAGAGTCTGTAAACAGTCTCGTCCAGAGAGGTATATGCGTTGATGTCCACACCAAATTTAACTCCCTGTTTCTCAAAGAAGTTGATAATTCCCTTGCCGGGGAAATGTTTGGTACCGTTAAAGGCCATATGCTCTAAGAAGTGGGCCAGACCGTTTTGATCATCCATCTCAAGAATGGCTCCTACATTTTGAGCAATGTGAAATTCAACGCGCTCTTTTGGTTTTTCGTTGTGTCGGATGTAGTAGGTCAGACCGTTGTCCAGTTTTCCGTAACGGATTTTAGAATCTAAAGGCAACGGTTGCACCTGTTGAGCCATCAGATTTACTGAGAAAATCAGCAGTAAAGCTGCGGCTAAAGTTTTAAATGTTCTCATATGGTTATAGTTTTGTTAAAAAATTGTTTCATTTGTTTATATACATTGTACAAAGTAACAGAAAGTTTGATAATCCGACAACTGAAAGTGAGTTTCTGTCTGTTAAAAAACTAAAACCACGCCTCTTGCATCAGGAAGCGTGGTTTTTGGAATTATGGCGGGGGGTACTGAATGCCGGACTCATTGCCGATAATTCATCTGAAATAAGGTTCAGGGACTATTAAATCCGGGTGTACGGTGACTCGGAATTTATGCCTGCTTTCCGACACAGGGACAACCCCCCCCAATAGGTTGAACTGAAAATAAATCAATCTGCTGCCGATAGATTATAGATCTAATCAGTGATAGTAAACCGACAAAAAACAAGATAAGTGTGATAAATGCCGTATGAATCCCGCAAGGCCTGCGCATAGACCTCAACAGAGTTATAACCTTTTTTCGCATCAAATCTCAAACCTCTGCCTCCATTTAATCCGGGGTGAAAAAAAGATTCATAGAGATAGTATTTATCCCGTTTTGCATCGTATTCCACAGTTACATTTCTGCTGAAATCTTTTTTGTTGCCAACTGCAAAATCGCTGCCTGCGTAATGATAGAGTGCTTCAATCTTTTTCTCCCAGGAGTTGTCAGAATTATTGTTTCCGTTGTTATTGTCGTTTCCTCCACTGTTTGTTTTTGTATACAGTTCAAAATTGACTTCGGTTCGGGCTTCTGTGCTGCTCTCTGCCGGGATAACAAGCATGCCTAAGCTACTACTGTTATAAAGGTAGCCATAAATGTCCCAGATTCTGTAGTTATCCGGTGAGGAGGTAATAATCGAAAAATTGTCTATGAAAGAAAAGGTAGCGTAAGGATCGGTGTCGAATGCAATATTTCTATCATAATTGGCAAATACTTTATAATCAGAGTAAGAAGAAAGTGGTTTATATTGCCAGGTTGCAGAAACGTAATCCTCTTCAAATCCATAAATGAGTTTTTTAGAACCTTCTGTTACATCAATAAATCCATACTCGGCTGCTGAGTTTTCAGATTTTAGAAAATCAGGAACATACTCTCCGATAACAGGCTCGAATGGAGTTTCGTTCTTGCTTTTACATCCGCTAAGCAGAAGTGCTGCTGCAAGAACACAGGTGGACAAGTAGTAGATTGTTTTCATAATACAGATGATGTTTAAATGTGTTTTAATTAGTGTGTATACAGTTTTCTCCAAATATTATGTTGGTTATGAGTATTCTGTAAACAAAAATAATCAATAAACAGCTCAATGAAAACCGCCGGTTTCTGTTTTTGGATTAAGTGGATTGAATTTCATGATAACCGGAATTAATTCAGGTTTATCTGGTTGAAAATTTTGTAAAAAAAGATATAAAAACAATCATTTATTTTAAATTTTGACTAAATTTGTAAGCAATAAATTCAACAGGCTAAAATGAAGTTTAACGCTCAATTCGGATCTTGTTTGCTGATGATTCTCTTTATGCTGATCATCACGCTTCCCGGCTGCGAAAATCAGAGGGAAAATAAGATACAGACCCGACAGGCAGATGTTGCTTTAATTGATTCCTTTACTCAGGAGTTTCAGGTTTTAATTCAGCTGAGTCCTGATAGTGCCAGGGAAAAAGTCAATGATTTGCAACAAAAAGTAAAGGATAGTCTGGCATTTTACCGCCTGGCTTCTTTCCATTCCCGCTGTTTTTATGCCGAAGGAAAGATTGACTCCGCAATTGATGTGTCCAAAGAGATTTTGCGTTTTTGTGAGCGTCAGAATCAGGAAACTGAGAGCTTGAAAGAGTTGAAAATTAAAACATTCAATGATTTAGGTGTTTTTTTGCTGTTGGAGGCCTCCCTCGATTCCTCCCTTCTTTATTTTCAGAAAAGTGAAAATGCTATTTTACAACAGCACGATCAGGAGAAGAGAATTGATGTTTATATCAATATAGCGGATCTTTACCGGGAGAAAAATAACTTAGCTCTGTCGGCCAATTATTACCGAAAAGCTTTGATGCTGGCCGATTCGCTAGCTTTGCATGAGAAGTATGCTTTGCCGGTAAATATGGGGCTCGCACATGTTTATATTGATTTGAATAACTTTGAACGGGCTGATAAATACCTGCAGGATGTGGGAACCGGGTTTGAAAGGTTACTGCCTCACGAGCAGATCTATTATAGTAACACGCGCGGCAATTATTATTATCAGATGAAGGAGTATGATCAGGCTGTTGAGTGGTTTTACAAAACAATGGATTTGGCTCAAAACTACAAACAGGAGTTGAATGTTACAATTGCCGAAATAAATCTGGCTGAACTGTACGTTATCCTTAATCAGAATGATTCGGCCCGTTTGTATTTGAATAAACTGAGCGAAAAGATACAGCGTGGTGAGGGATCTCCGGGGCATGCATTTTATGTGAACGGCTTGCTTGCGTCACTCTATCTGCAAACCGGAAATATAGCGCAGGCTGAAAAACTGCTGATGCGTGAGTTTGATCCTGGAATGGTTAATGCGCTCTACGTTCATCATAACAACAAACGCCTGGAAGAGCTTTACAGACAAAAGGGAGATTTCAGGAAAGCTTATTTGCTAGCTAAAGAGAACGAACAGTTTGATAAAAACAACAGACAGATAACAGTTCAGAATAATGTAGAGGAGCTCAATTTCCGGTACAGCCAGGATACTGTTTTGCTGAAAAAGGATTTGGTGATTCATAAGTATTTGCAAGAGAGGAAGCGACTGAACAACACGCTGTTTATAATGATACTGCTGCTGTTTGTGGCAGTACTTGGATTCATTCTGATCCAAATTTATCGGAAAAGGAAAAATGAAGAGTATTTAGCCGAACAGCGTTCCAAAATTACCCGCCTGCGTATGGAAAATATCCAGCATCGC
The DNA here is from genome assembly GCA_964412435.1 of uncultured Paludibacter sp. Lineage (GTDB taxonomy): Bacteria > Bacteroidota > Bacteroidia > Bacteroidales > Paludibacteraceae > UPXZ01. The sequence goes on along the minus strand of CAYPPC010000180.1, from coordinate 1,037 downwards.
GTATCTCCTCATTTTATATTGAATGCGCTCAACTCCCTGTTGCCAAGTTTAAGAGAACAAAGTGAACTCAACAAGCCGGTGGATTATCTTGTGGAAGCCATCAGAAGCAATATCTCCAATAAAGCAGACGATTTCTTCGTAACAATTGAAGACGAGCTCAACAGGGTGCAAAACTATATCCGGCTTTTGGAGAGTCTGAATTATGAGCTTCCGGATATTGAGTGGGATGTTGATAAGGTGAATCCGCTTGACCTGATACCTTCTATGTCGATTCAAATCCCGGTGGAGAATGCTCTGAAGTATGCTTTCCCGGAGAAATCGAAAGAGGACCATCTGAAAATTACTGTGCGCCAGGAAGCGAAAGATATTCATCTGAGAGTGATTGATAATGGAGTTGGTTTTAAGAATTTGAGCAGTTCTAAGAGTCCCCGAAACGGTACCGGCAACGGCTTGAAAATACTGTATAAAACCATCGAAATTCTGAATATTCAAAACAGGGAAAAGGCGGAGTTTAATATTGAGGATTTAAGCAAATCGACACCCGAAATGCATGGGACTGCTGTGCGTATGAGAATTCCATTAAATTATAATTATCACCTATGAGCCGAGTTTTAACTGCAGTAATAATAGATGATCAGAAATCCGGTATCGATGTGCTGATAAACGATCTGGATGCATTTAATTATATTAAAGTAACAGGAAGCTGCAAGTCACCCGCAAAGGGACGCGACCTGGTGCTGGAGAGTTGCCCTGATATACTCTTTCTTGATGTCGAAATGCCGGGAATGAGTGGTCTGGAGTTTCTTGAGTCTATTCGTGATTTGATTGATTGGCCGATGAGTATCGTGTTCTACAGTGCTTTTGATAAATATATTATCGATGCATTACGCAGCAATGCAACAGATTTTTTGTTGAAACCATATAAGCAGGATGAACTGAATGAGCTAATGGAGAGGGTTTCAATAAAACATCAAAAAGAGATTGAAACAATATCTCAGATTTTCACCAAACTGGAAAGTGTTAAAAATAAAATAGCT
>CAYPPC010000179.1:0-6505 GCA_964412435.1 uncultured Paludibacter sp. | reverse complement strand
GGAACAGTCTCAAAAGTTGTGGAGGGAGTTAAAAAAGTTATTAGTTTTGGGTGATGCAAACAGAAGAATTATTAAAGCTATTGCTTCCTGAATATTTGGTATCGTATTTCGATATTATCAAAGCACATGAACAACCGGAAGATATTTTACATATTGAATTTGAGGAGAAGAATATTATTCCGGAAGAATTTAAAGATAGGGAATATCAGTCCAAAGGATTCTTACCGTCTATCATCGTAGAGGATTTTCCATTGAGAGGCAAGTCGGTAAAGCTTCATATTAAGCGCAGGAGGTGGATTGACAAAAAGAGTGGAGAGATACTCAAAAGGGATTGGAGTTTAATAGCAAAAGGCACTCGAATGACACAAGAGTTTGCCACTTTTTTAAAAGAAATCAACCGATACTAAGCCATTGGACTGCAAAACCATAGCAGAAATGTATGGGGTGGACGGAAAGAAATTCCAAAGACAATACAAAAAGAAGATTAGTGATTTTAAAGGCTGGGAAGACAGGCCGCATGCAGAAGAGTGGTTGGTATTCCCCGAGAATATTACAGAAGAACTTTCAATAGATGAAGTTGCCCTGTCCGGAGGGGAATTATACACCGTTTTAACATCAAAAAAAGCAAAAGGAAAGAAAGGCTGTTTAGTGGCTATTATACGAGAAACGCAGTCTGATATTGTCATTGGGCATATTATGAGAATAAGTCGTGACCTAAGGCTTAAAGTAAAAGAAATTACCCTTGATATGGCCGGATCAATGAAGCTGATTGCCAAAACATGTTTTCCCAAGGCAACGCAGGTAATTGATAGATTCCATGTACAAAAACTGGCATCGGAAGCATTGCAGGAAATACGAATAAAACATCGTTGGAAAGCTATTGATGAAGAAAACAATGCGATCATTGAAGCGAGAAAGTCCGGACAAACTTATAGCCCAAAGACTTACTCTAACGGAGATTCTGAAAAGCAATTATTAGCCCGGAGCAGACACTTATTATATAAAAGCCCAAGCAAATGGACTGATAATCAAAAAGAAAGAGCAGAAATACTATTTAAACTTTACCCCGATATTGAACAGGCATATTTACTAACAAATACACTTAGAGTAATTTATAATCAGAGAATGGAAAAGTCATTAGCCATGACTAAACTAGCCCACTGGTTTAAGGATATTGAAGAATCAGGATTTAAGTCATTTAACACACTTCTTAAAACCTTTATGATACATTATAAAGAGATTATAAATTACTTTGAAAACCGAAGTACTAACGCTTCTGCCGAATCGTTCAATTCAAAAATAAAGAAGTTCAGAACCAACTTTAGGGGTGTCAGAGATAAGTCTTTTTTCCTCTTCAGATTACAAAGTATTTTCGCTTAATCCACAAGTTTTGTTCTTGATCCCTTTTGACGCAGAGCCGTAAAATAAAAAATCGCCCGCCAAAGGCGGACGATTTTGTTTGGTTTTTGCGGAGAGAGAGGGATTCGAACCCCCGGAGGTGTGACCCTCAACGGTTTTCAAGACCGCCGCATTCGACCGCTCTGCCATCTCTCCAAAAATCTGATCTGAGTTTTTCTTCAAATCGAATGCAAAGATAAGCCATTATTTTATATAGGCAAAATTATTGCTTAGAAATATTCAGGAAATTTATTTCTTTCTCTGTTAAAATGGATATATCAGCGGCAGCGCAAATACCATAATCAGCATATAGATAAACTGAAGCGGTAGTCCTACCTTGATATAGTCGCTGAATGAGTAGCCTCCCGGTGACATCACAATGGAGTTGGGGGGCGAAGAGTAGGGACTGGCCAGGCACATGACCGATGCTGTTGCCACAGCGAAAAGGAAAGGATAGGGACTCACACCAATATCCTGAGCAGTTTGTATGGCAATAGGTGCAAAAAGAATCACACTGGTGGCGTTGCTTACAAAAGTGGTGAGCAGCAGGGCTCCAAAATAGAAGGCAGCCAGCAGGGCGTGCGGACCGTAAGCACCCACACTTTCGACCACCATGCTGGAGGCCAGTTTGAATGTGCCGGTTTTATCCATCGCCGTAGCCATCGGTATCATAGCTGCAAAGAAAATAATGGTCTGCCAGCGAATGGTGTTGTAAGCGGTCTCAATATTTCTGAAACAGCCGGTCAGAATCATCAGCAGGGCAGCCGACAAAATTGCTACAACTGGAGGTAGCAGTTTGAATAATATAGTTATCACCATCGCCACCAGAATAATGGCTGCAGTGCCTGCTTTATGCTCTAAGGTCACTTTGCTGGCCTCCTCTGAGGGTTTCCCAATCACCACCAGATCCGACTCCTCATTGTCGAGCAGATCGATGTGCGGCCAGGTGCCCTGAATCAGAATGGAGTCACCCGCCTGGATTTTCTCAAATTGCACCTTGTTGATGATATAGTCATTTTTACGCTTGATTCCCAGTATGTTCACTCCATATTTGTTTCTGAAGCCGGATTCCTTCACCGGTTTATTTATCAGCTTGGAGCTGGAGAGCACCACCGCTTCGGCTACGCCGATATCATCGAATTTCATCTCTTTGGCTGCGGTCTTATTGCTGATTTCTGTTTCGCTTTTCTCCATCATTATCAGGTTGTTGTCCCTGGCGAAACGTTCAATGTTTTCGAAATACCCGGTAATGTAAACAATGTCGTCACCCTGAAGAATGGTCTCTGCATCGGCAATCTGATGCTGCACCGATTTCAGAAAAATACCGGTTCCCTGACTTACTCTTCTGATCTCAACAATGGAGATATTGTAATTTTTGGTGATGTTGAGGTCGCGCAGTTTTTGCCCTATGATGGGGGAGTCGGGCTGCATTTTTACCCTGAACAGATTGCCGGCCAGCTGATACTCCTGAATCAGCTCAGAGGGAGATTTGGCCTCACCAAAGCCGGAGGACTGCTTCTTTTCGTTCAGTTTTAGAATTTTGGAAGAGTTCCACAGAAAAAAGAGTCCCACAATCAGCAGAATTAAACCGATCGGGAACACGGTGAAAAATCCCAGTCCGGGATAACCGCTCTGGAGCAGGGTATTGTTCACAATCAGCACCGGGGGGGTGCCAATTAAAGTCATCATACCGCCCATGCTGGCGGCAAATGCCATCGGCATCAGGAATCTTCTGGCGCTGAGCTTCGCTTCGCGGGTCATGCCAAAAACAATGGGAAGAAGGAGTGTGGCGGTACCAGCATTCGACATAAATGAACCCAGCAGTGCAGCCACAATCATGGTAAGAATAAATAGTTTCAGTTCGTTGTCGCCGGCAGTTTGCAGTAGTTTTGTACTGAGGGTTTTTGCCAGACCGGTCTGGCTGATGGCCCCACTGATAATAAACAGACCGGCCAGCATCAGCACTATCGGATTGGAGAATCCGGCCAGCGACTCTTCAGGCGTAAGAATGCCGCTTACGGTCAATGCCAGCAGGGCGAGCAGTGCCACAATATCAGAACGCAGCTTTCCCCAGAGGAAAAGTGCAGCCGTTATAAAAAATATTACAAGTGTAATGGTCATAAATAACGGTTTATTGGAGCACCGGCAGAGGGTTTTACTTTTTGTTACCCTTCACCGGTGATCAGTTTAATTTACCTGCCTGCCTGTATCAAAGAGTGCTCAGGTAAGCTGAAACATTTTTTTCAATACGGGCATTAATATCTTTAGCTTCATCTTTTACAAAAGTTTCGCCAGTGATATTTTCATACAGTTCAATGTAACGTTCGCTGATTTCATTCACTTTTTCAGGAGTCATTTCAGGAACTACATCTCCTTCGCGACCGCGAAAATCGTTCTCCATCAGCCATTCGCGCACAAACTCTTTCGACAGCTGCTTTTGAGCTTCTCCATTTTGGAAACGCTCTTCGTAGCCGTCGGCATAGAAGTAGCGAGAGCTGTCGGGGGTGTGAATTTCATCCATCAGATAGATTTTTCCATCCCGCTTGCCAAACTCATATTTGGTGTCCACAAGAATCAGGCCGCGCTCTGCTGCAATTTCGGTGCCCCGCTCAAAAAGAGCCAGACTGTATTTTTCCAGCAAGGCGTACTCTTCAGGTGTAGCCAGTCCCTGTTTCAAAATCTCCTCTTTGGAGATATCCTCATCATGATCACCAATTGCTGCTTTGGTGGTGGGGGTGATGATAGGTGTCGGGAATTTTTCATTCTCGCGCATGCCATCGGGTACCGGTACGCCGCTGATTTCACGCGCTCCGTTTTTATAATTTCTCCAGGCGCTGCCGCAAAGATAGCCCCGCACAATCATCTCAATGGCAAATCCTTCACACCGTAAACCCACAGTGACCATCGGGTCGGGAGTAGCCATTTTCCAGTTAGGAACAATATCTGCGGTGGCATCCAGGAATTTGGCTGCTATCTGGTTCAAAATCTGACCTTTGAAGGGAATTCCTTTGGGCAGTACAACGTCAAATGCCGAGATGCGGTCAGAGACAATCATGGCCAGCAAATTGTTTTTCACGCTGTACACATCACGAACTTTGCCGTGATACACCTCGGTTTGCCCTTCAAATTTGAAGTCGGTTTTTGTTAATGCGTTTGTTGTCATAAATGATTTATGTGTTGTTTGTTTTGTTAGTTTAATTTCGCCCAGTTCCGAAAAATAATAGCTCTTTCGGAATTGACCCGATAACCTACAGCAATAATTGCTTCCAGATTATAGTACATTGTCTTATAATTCTTCCCATCGGAGGCAGTTGTTTCCATTTTGGAAACAACTGAATTTTTTTCTAACTCACCGGAAGCAAAAATATTAGAAAAATGCTTAGAGATAGCCGCTTTCTGCACGTCAAACAGTTGAGCAATACTGCTTTGCGTAAGCCACAGATTTTCGTGCTGAAGTAAAACCTCAACTTTGGGGGCATCCCGGCCATCCCGGAAAATAATTATTTCCCGGCTTTCACCTTCACGAATTAGCTTCTCATTTTTTGTCGGCTTCATTTTTCTTCTCCCTTTTCTCATACGCCTCCACAATGCGCTGCACCAATTTATGGCGAACGATATCGCTTTTGTCAAACTCCACTTTGGAGATTCCTTTGACATTGCGCAGCACCTGCAAAGCATCGATCAGTCCTGATTTTTGCTGTGGCGGCAGGTCAATCTGAGTAATATCGCCTGTAATTATCATTTTGGTGTTCAAACCCATGCGGGTTAAAAACATTTTAATTTGCTGAGTAGAGGTGTTTTGAGCTTCGTCAAGAATAACCACAGCGTCGCTCAGAGTGCGCCCGCGCATAAATGCCAGCGGAGCAATCTGAATAACACCGGTTTCTAAGTACTCCCGCAGCCTGGGCGGCGGAATCATATCCTGCAAAGCATCATAAAGCGGTTGCAGGTAGGGATCGATTTTCTCCTTCATATCACCCGGCAAAAAACCGAGTTTTTCACCCGCTTCCACAGCGGGGCGACTCAGGATAATCTTCTTTTTCTCCCTGTTTTTCAGCGATCTCACTGCCAGGGCAATGGCCGTGTAGGTTTTTCCCGACCCGGCCGGCCCGATGGCAAAGAGCAAATCGTTATTATCAAAGTCACGCACCAGTTTTTGCTGGTTTTTGGTGCGCGCCATCACCGGTTTGCCGCTCACACCGTGAACGATCAGGTTTTCATGCTTCACCTCCACCGGCTGGTTGCCTTTGACGATTTCAATAATATTCTCTTCTGACAGACTGTTGTTGTTCAAAACAAACTGCTCTATTTTTTCCAGATCCTGCTCAGCTTTCCGGATGTCATTTTCACTGCCGGTGAGCTTGATCAAATGTCCGCGGCCCACCATTTGCAGGTTGGGCATCAGGTAGCGCATCAGGCGGATGTTGGCATTGTTGATGCCGTAAAAAATAGATGTGTCAGTATGTTCGTTTAAGTTAAACAGGGAGGTATTCTCACTTTCAGGAAGTGAGGAATCCCTGTTTATCTGTTCTTTGTTTTTGTCTGTCATTCAGAAAATCAGTTTTATTTAAATGGTTATCTTATATATTATTGCCAGGCATTGAGCGGATAGGACCGCATGCTTTTGTTGACCCGGTCGCGTACCGAAAGAATCACTTCTTCGTTGTCTGCGTTGGTGAGTACTGTTTCAATCATTTCAGCAATCTCTTCCATAAAATCCTCTTTTACACCGCGACTGGTTATAGCTGCGGTACCCAGGCGGATTCCGGAAGTTTGGAAAGGTGAACGGCTGTCGAAAGGCACCATGTTTTTATTGCAGGTGATGTCAGCCTGTACCAATACGTTTTCGGCCACCTTACCGGTCATGTCCGGATATTTGCTGCGCAGGTCAACCAGCATCAGGTGGTTGTCTGTGCCGTTGGAGGCGATGTCAAAACCGCGTTTAATTAAAGCATCGGCCAGTGCCCGGGAGTTTTTCTGTACCTGTTTCTGGTACTCCACATATTCGGGCTTCATGCATTCGCCGAAGGCAATCGCTTTGGCTGCGATGATGTGCTCCAGCGGTCCGCCCTGCACTCCGGGGAACACAGCCGAGTTGATCTTTTTA
>CAYPPC010000178.1:0-6532 GCA_964412435.1 uncultured Paludibacter sp. | reverse complement strand
CTTTACGTTCGCTGATAAGTTGTTCGTTCAGGATGTCCATCATCTCCAGGATGGAACAGTCGGGTGAAATGTTTTTCAGATCATATGTTACAAACGCACCCTTAGCCTTCGAGTTGTCCTGACGCCAAACTTTTAGTGTGAGATTTAATGATTTTTTTTCCATATCTAAACTCCTTTTCTTCCCTTCAGGGAAATATCAGAAGATAATTATTTACTATTAAAATTTGAATTGATAAATCGTTACGTCGATTATGCTTTGTAGTTACGCTGGTCTCTCTGTACGAATTCGTATTCGAGTGGCTCAATAAACAGCTCAGGCTCCTCGCCTTCACCTGTATATTTCCAGCAGGTTACATATGCAAATTTGTCGTCGTTACGCAGTGTTTCACCTTCCGGAGTCTGATACTCTTCGCGGAAGTGTCCGCCGCAGCTCTCTTCGCGCAGCAGTGCGTCGCGGGCCATCAAATCACCAATATCAATAAAGTCAGCCAGTCGAAGTGCTTTCTCCAGCTCGATGTTCATACCTTCAGTTTTTCCGGGCACATATACATTGCTCCAGAACTCTTTGCGAATCTCTTTGATGCGCTCAATGGCTTTTTTCAGACCTGCTTCGTTACGTGCCATACCCACCAGATCCCACATGGTCAGACCCAGTTCGCGGTGGATGCTGTCAACGGAACGCTGACCCTGAACAGCCAGAATTCTGTCAATTCTATCCTGAATGTCTTTTTCTGCTTTCACAAACTCTTCGTGGTCGGTGCTGATGCGCGGAACACGAATCTGGTCAGCCAGATAGCTCTGGATAGTGTAAGGCAGAACAAAGTAACCGTCGGCCAGCCCCTGCATCAATGCAGAAGCACCTAAGCGGTTGGCACCGTGGTCGGAGAAGTTAGCCTCACCAATACAGAACAGTCCGGGAACGTTGGTTTGCAGTTCATAGTCAACCCAGATTCCACCCATTGTGTAGTGGATTGCCGGATAGATCATCATCGGTGTTTTGTATGGGTTGTCATCAATAATTTTTTCGTACATCTGGAAGAGGTTACCGTAACGTGCACGTACAGTGTCTTCACCCAAACGGTTAATAGCATCTGAGAAGTCGAGATAAACAGCCAGACCGGTGTTTCCAACTCCGTAGCCGGCATCGCAACGCTCTTTGGCAGCACGCGAAGCAACGTCACGCGGAACCAGGTTACCAAAGGCCGGGTAGCGGCGCTCCAGGTAGTAGTCGCGATCTTCCTCTTTAATCTCAGTGGGTTTTAGTTTGCCAGAGCGGATAGCTTCGGCATCCTCTTTTTTCTTGGGTACCCAAATGCGTCCGTCGTTACGGAGCGACTCCGACATCAGTGTCAGTTTAGACTGATAGTCGCCTTGTACGGGAATACAGGTCGGGTGAATTTGTGCAAATGCCGGGTTGGCAAAGTAAGCACCTTTTTTATACATCTGCAGTGCTGCTGACCCGTTGGATTCCATAGCGTTGGTTGAGAGGAAAAATGCATTTCCGTAACCACCGGTTCCAACCACCACAGCGTGTGCAAAGAATTTTTCAACTTGTCCGGTAACGAGGTTGCGGGCAATAATACCACGTGCACGACCTTCGATAACTACCACGTCGAGCATTTCGTAGCGGGTGTAGAGCTTAACAGCGCCTTTACCAACCTGACGGCTCAATGCAGAGTAGGCACCCAGCAGCAGCTGCTGACCGGTTTGTCCTTTAGCATAGAAAGTACGTGATACCTGTGCACCACCAAACGAACGGTTATCCAGCAGACCGCCATAGTCACGTGCAAAGGGAACTCCCTGAGCCACACACTGGTCGATAATTGCGTTGGATACTTCAGCCAGACGGTAAACGTTGGCTTCGCGGGCGCGATAGTCGCCACCTTTAATTGTATCATAGAAGAGACGATGAACAGAGTCACCATCATTCGGGTAGTTCTTGGCAGCATTCACACCACCTTGCGCAGCAATAGAGTGAGCGCGGCGAGGTGAGTCCTGAATACAGAAGTTAAGAACGTTGAAGCCAAGTTCAGCCAATGAAGCAGCAGCAGAAGCACCGGCCAGTCCGGTTCCCACTACAATTACGTCTAAGCGACGTTTGTTAGCCGGGTTAACCAACTTTTGAGTTGCTTTATAGTGACTCCATTTGTTTTCCAGCGTTCCCGCGGGAATCTTAGCGTCTTGAGGGGTAATAATATTTTTAGTATTTGCCATGATTTTTAATTCCTTTTTATAAGAGTTACACAAAACCGGTAATTAGATTACGCGAAATCCAAGAAGGAAAAATACCGGAATAGCCATAAACAGCAGGATGATAATAGTTGCATACACATTTGAGCAACGCTGGATTCTTGGGAGCCAGGTTTTGTTGCTGAGTCCTGCGGAATGAAGCGAACTCCAGACACCGTGTGTCAAGTGGAACCAAAGGGCTGCCAGCCACACAATGTAAATAATGCTGTAGAGCGGCTTGCTAAACAGTTCGTTGATAAAGTAAGCACCATCCTGAGGGTTGTGCAGACCTGCTGCTTCCCAGCCGTGACCGTGCATAACTTCTACCAGCTGCATTTTAGCCCAGAAGTGAACCATGTGCAAAACAAGGAAGCCAACGATGATAACACCCAGGACAAACATGTTTTTGGATGCCCAGCTTACACCTTCCTGACGGGCTGTAACAGCGTACTTGTTACGTCCGCGCGCTTTTTGATTTTGCAGTGTCAAAATCAGTGCATAAATAATATGCACAACAAAACCTGCTGCCAGAACTGCTGTTCCGATAAGGGCATACCAGTTGGCACCTAACGCTGCCGCAACTGCATTATACGCATCTGCACTGAAAAGTACAATAACGTTCATGATTGCGTGGAACGTTAAAAACAGGACGAGGAATATCCCCGTGATACTCATAATGAGTTTTCTTCCGATGGAGGAATCAATTAACCACATAAATTTTCTGTTTTTTTGTTTTTAGTTATAGTTAGTTTTTTGTAATTTTGGAGAAAGTTTCAGCTAAAAAGCAAAGATTTGACAGCTTTTTTACTGAAATATCAAAAATGATGGTGCAAAGATACTTTTTTTCGATGATTGAAACAAGAATATAGTGAAACATTTCTCTAATTGAGTTTAGGGTGCTGATTGTCAGTAAATAAGAAATCCTGTTTCCGATATTTGACTCGAAATATATCCTATTTATTCTGAATATATGCAAATTGTCTCTCTCTGATTAACCTTTAAATAGAAGTAATATGGAATTTAATCCTGAAGTCTGCCGAATACCTGATGAACCGATGGTACCCTTCATTGACAGCGATGAGATATGGAGTTTTATCAATAATACTAAATCAACACCGGAGCGTGTCCGCGAAGTTATTGCCAGGTCACTGGATAAAAATCGCCTGACGCTCGAGGAAACAGCGGTGCTTATTAATGCCGATGATCCCGAATTGATTGAAGAGATCAAAGCGGGAGCGCGTGAACTTAAAAATCGGGTTTATGGTAACAGAATTGTTTTGTTTGCTCCGCTTTACGTTGGGAACAAGTGCTCCAATAACTGTGTTTACTGTGGTTTCCGGGCAGATAATAAAGAAGCTATTCGCAAAACACTTACCGATGATGAACTGGTGCACGAAATTCAAGCACTTGAAGAGAGCGGACAAAAACGCCTCATACTTGTTTATGGTGAGCACGCACAGTATAGTCCGGAGTTTATTGCTGAGTCGGTGAAGCTGGCCTACAGCATTAAAAAGGGAAGTGGAGAAATAAGGCGGGTGAATATCAATGCTGCGCCTCTCGAAATTGAAGGTTTCAGAATAGTGAAAGAGGCCGGTATTGGGACTTATCAGGTCTTTCAGGAGACCTACCACCGCGAGGCTTACAAAACTTATCACCTGCGGGGTCGAAAAGCTGATTTCGATTATCGCCTGACTTCGCTCGACCGGGCACAGGAGGCGGGCCTGGATGATGTTGGGATTGGTGCGCTGTTCGGTTTGTACGACTGGCGCTTTGAGGTGCTGGGACTCGTAAGGCATACCAACCATCTGGAAGCCTGTTATAATGTGGGGCCGCACACCATCTCTTTTCCGCGAATTAAAGATGCCTCGATGCTTGATATGGGGGATAAATACTTTGTTTCTGATAAAGATTTTATTCGCCTGGTTGCCATTTTAAGACTGGCTGTTCCTTATACTGGTATGATTCTGACAGCCCGTGAGCCGGCAGCATTGCGTGATGAGTTGATAGATTATGGAGTTTCTCAAATTGATGGCGGAACTAAAATTGAACTGGGAAGCTATTCGGAAAAAGAGTCGCATCAGGATCTAAAGCGCGGGCAGTTCCGGATCAATGACGATCGTTCACTCAATGAAATTGTGGATGGCTTGCTGGACAAGGGAATGTTACCCTCTTTTTGTACTTCATGCTATCGTACCGGACGCACCGGAGAGCATTTCATGGAGTTTTCGGTACCCGGCTTTATCAAACGTTTTTGCACACCAAACGCTATTCTGACCCTGGCGGAGTATCTGGAGGATTATGCGCCGGAAGCAACTGCCCAAAAAGGCTGGGAGGTGATTGAAGAGAATATCCTGGAACTGGATGAGAAGAGACAAAAAACTCTCCGCGAGCGACTTGAAAAAGTAAAAGCAGGCGAGAGAGACTTATATTATTAGTTTATTGAAAAATCAAATGATCAACAAACACACGGAACTTACACTGACTGAATATCTGAATAAAACAGCTGCGCTGCATGTTACACCTGCCGGTGGATCGGCGATGGCTCTGGCGGCAGCTTTGGGCGCAGCCCTGACTGAAATGGTGGCCATTATATCAACACACAGGGAAGGACTGGAGGACTCGTACGATGAGTTTAACTCTGTTTTGAAAAATAGTGCTGACTTGAAAAACCGGTTGAGTGTGCTGATTGATGCTGATAGCAGAGCTGTGCAGAATTTGCTGGATGCTTTTCGCTTGCCTCAAACGAACGGACCGGAAATCAGCAGAAAAAAAGAAGAGATACAGAAAGCTGCTCTATACGCCATTGAAGTGCCTTTGGAGCTTATGAGATTGGGTTTAGAAACCATTCAGCTTAGCAAAAAAGTGGTGGAGTCCGGTTTTAGCAGAGCGATAACTGATGCGGCGGTTGGGGCAATGTTGATACGTACAGCCGTAACAGCTTCAGGGATTAATATTCACGTAAACGGAAGTATTATGGCCGATAAAGAGCACTTTAACGAGCTTTTATCTGAAGCCTTAAGAATAGAGGCGCAAGTAAAAACTGTTGAAAGTGAAATCTTTTCAATACTGCAAAAACGACTAAGTATTAAGTTTTAGTTCAATTAAGATTAATTCAAGCTCTCCTTAATTTTATCGAAGTTGAGACTGCTTGCCATAGCATTAAAGATCTTGTGGTATTCGCTTTTCTGCTGTAACAGTTTTTCGTGGGTACCTTCCTCAACCAGTCGTCCTTTTTCGAGCACAACGATGTGCTCGGCATCTATAATTTGTGAGATACTGTGTGATATGATTATCACCGTACGATCTTTTTTGATGGCATCTAAGCTGTTTTTTACCTGCTCGGTGGCAATGGCGTCGAGATTGGCGGTGGGCTCATCGAGGAAGATGATAGGTGGATTTTTGATAAACATCCGTGCAATGGCGATTCTTTGCTGCTGACCGCCTGAGAGCTGTGTGGCATCCGATTCGTAAGCCTTGGGCAGCTCCATGATCTGATCATGGATATAAGCTTTTTTAGCAGCATCAATCACCGCGTCCATATCAGCGTGGATGTTACCGTAGAGAATATTCTCAGCGATACTTCCTTTGAAAATATGATTTTTTTGCAGGACCAGCCCAATGTTTTCCCGCAAATACTCGGTGTTGTATTCACTAATATCCACTCCATCGATAAAAATTTGTCCGGAAGTGGGCTCATAGAATTTATCGAGCAGGTTAACCACCGTGCTTTTGCCTGCACCACTCAGACCTACCAGTGCTGTGATTTTATCCGGTTGCACCGTGAAACTGACATTGCGCAGAGCGACATTTCCGTTGGGATAGGTGAAACTGACATCGCGAAGCTCCAGTTTTCCGCTCAGCTTTTTCGGAATGTAGTTACCGCTTTTTTCAACCTCCTCATTTGATTCCAGTATGTCAAAGAAACTTTCAGAATAGATAAGTGCATCATTCATATCATCATAAATACGGTGCAACTGCCGGATGGGGGCCGTTACATTATTAAACAACATGATATGAAACATGATGGCACCGATGGTCATTTGGCCGCTTAGCACCAGATAGGCGGTGAGAATGATAATAATAACCACACCGATTTGCTCCACAAAACTCTTCAGACTGTTAAATAAAAAGGCCGTTTTTCTGGTTTGCAGTTGATTTTCAGTCATATCGTACTGAATATTCCATTGCTTTTCGGCTTCCTGCGGCTCACGTACAAAAGACTTAATTACATTGATGCTCTCAATGATATTGATGATCTGATTGTTTTTTGTTTCCCGGTAGCTGCGCATCCGGCGCCGGAAAC
>CAYPPC010000177.1:6273-6536 GCA_964412435.1 uncultured Paludibacter sp. | reverse complement strand
ACTGATAGGGCGTTCCGTCAAAGAGACCGAGGCCCTCATTTTCATTTTTCACTGCGTGAGAATGGACAATATCCATAATCACGGCAACACCCATTTCGTGCGCCTGGTCAATCAGGCGTTTCAGCTCTTCAGGAGTTCCAAAGCGGGATGAAGGTGCAAAAAAGCTGGAGACATGGTAGCCGAAAGAGCCGTAGTAAGGGTGCTCCTGGATGGCCATTATCTGAATACAGTTGTAGCCGTTGTCCACTATTCGCGGCAACACG
>CAYPPC010000177.1:0-6255 GCA_964412435.1 uncultured Paludibacter sp. | reverse complement strand
TCTTCGTTGCTCGACATACCGATATGGCACTCATAAATCATCAGTGGCTTGGTGTCGGGCATAAAATTCTCCACCTGAAACTGATATTTCACGGGCGGATCCCAGACCTGCGCACTGAAAATCTTGGTGTTATCATCCTGCACCACCCGGCGGCACCAGGCAGGAATACGCTCTCCACCTCCACCCATCCATTCTATCCAAAGCTTGTAGAGCTGCTCATGTTTCATCTGATCCTCTGCCAGACTGATCTCCCAGTTACCATTATCGGTCTTTTTTAATCTGTACTCTTCCGATTTTTGCCAGTCATTGAACTCACCAATCAGGTAGATGGCAGCGGCATTGGGAGCCCACTCGCGAAAAATCCAACCATCCGGCTGGCGATGCAGGCCATAATAGAGATAGCCCGTTGCAAAGTCAGCGAGGGTCTGTTTTCCACCGGTCAGGCTCTTCTCAACTGAAAGATAATAATCATATCTACCCTGAATGGCTTCAGCAAATGGTTCCAGATAGGGATCTGACTGAATTAAGGGTAATACCTTTTTTCTTTTCATTATTTTGAGTTTTAAAAATTTTCAATTAAAAAATAAAAACAATAAGCCACTGTTAAAAGTCGAAATTATCCGACATCTCATCCACCGTAAAGTTAAGAAATTCATTGAAGGGATAAGCCTCTTCAGCGATTTCTGTAACATAATCAAGCAACTCACTGCCTGCTACAATTGTTTCATCCAGCGGATGCTCCACCAAATAGTGTTTCAGTTTAAGCAGCTCCGGATCTTCAAAATCAGCCGGAAAACCAACCGGCATTCGCTTCAGCTTATCTCTGTCGTAGAAGCTCTCTCCAAAAGTTTCACGAAACGATTCCCGATGCCGGACCTCGTTAAATTCATCGATGTTTTCCAAAAAACTTCTGCGCAGTGCCCTCAATACATCAATTTCGGGTCTGTAAATTCCCGCAGAGAAAAAAGAGTTTTCCGGTTCAATATGGATGTAGTACCCGCTTCGCTTACTTTTCCAGCCACCCGGCCAGGCAATAAAAGCAGAAAACTGCTTTTTATAAGGCAGTTTATTGTGAGAAAAACGCACATCTCTGTAGATTCTGAAAACACATTCGCGCACAGTGGCAGATTGAACCGGCGGATCAAACTCCCCAATTCGCATAATCAGAGAGGCCACCAGTCTGTCGAAACTTTCTTTGGCAAAAAGGTAACGCTCCTTATTCTCATTGAACCAGTCACGGTTGTTATTCTCATTCAGATCTCTGAGGAAATCCAGTACTTGCTTCATCTTAAAGTAATTGTCTGTTCGCCGCAAACAAATTATCTAAACAAATCTCACTTTCATAGCTCAACGGGCGGCAAACTCTTTTTTATGGATTCAATTCAATGTATTTACTTCTTACAAATATAAGCTAAAAATTAGAATTATATGTTCTTTGACATATATTTTTTCACATTTCCCTGCCGTTTGAAGAATTTTGATTAAATTTGCAAACTTAATGAAGAAAATAATTTGAGAAGAACTCATGAAGGAAAAAATTAAAGTACTTAGCGAAAAAATTCATTCATTGCAGGCTTCTACAGCCGAAGAGCTGGAAGCCTTGCGAATTCAATATTTAAGCAAAAAAGGAGAAGTTTCCCAGCTGTTTAATGACTTCAGACTTATCTCTCCGGAGGAGAAACGTGAAGTGGGTCAACTGCTTAATGAACTGAAGAATGGTGCACAAAACAAAATTAATGAGCTGAAAGATAAGCTCTCTGCATCAGTTCAGCATGAGAAGAGCGACCTGACCCGCACAGCAGAGCCCGTAAAACTGGGAACACGCCACCCACTCTCATTGGTGAAAGAGGAGATTGCCGATATTTTTGCGCGCATTGGTTTCACCATTGCCGACGGGCCTGAGATCGAAGATGACTGGCACGTGTTTGGAGCACTGAACTTTCCGCCGGAGCACCCGGCCCGCGATATGCAGGACACCTTTTTTATTGAGAAAAATCCTGATATTGTGCTGCGTACGCACACTTCATCTGTGCAAACGCACGTGATGAGCACGCAAAAGCCGCCCATTCGCATGATATTCCCCGGACGGGTATATCGGAATGAGGCTATCTCATACCGCGCACACTGCTTTTTCCACCAGGTGGAAGGACTTTACATTGATAAGAATGTCTCCTTTGCTGACCTGCGTCAGGCACTGCTTTATTTTGCCAAAGAGATGTTTGGCGAGAAAACAGAAATTCGTCTGAGACCCTCCTACTTCCCTTTTACAGAGCCCAGCGCCGAGATGGATATCTCCTGTAACCTCTGCGGAGGAAAAGGATGTGCCTTCTGTAAGTACACCGGATGGGTGGAAATTCTGGGTTGTGGTATGGTTGACCCGCATGTGCTTGAAAACTGTGGCATCGATCCGAACGAATATAGCGGATATGCATTTGGTATGGGGGTGGAACGCATCACCAACCTGAAATTTCAGGTGAAAGACCTGCGCCTCTTCTCTGAGAATGATGTCCGTTTCCTCGAAGAATTCAAAAGCGCCTATTAAGCCTTTTCGTATATTTACAATCACTAAAAAAGCCGTCAGTTTTTCAACCGACGGCTTTTTTGTTTATAGAATTCCGCGTCACAGGTGAGCGAAGATTGAAACTACTGAATTGTAGTAACTTTCACACCGTAGCTATAGTCATTACCATGCACATTTTTGTCCAGGAAAACTCCTAGACCTGTGTTTATCGGGAATGCATCCGGCACACCTGTATTCAGGAAATAGGTGATCCCCTCCTGCACTCTTCCGGTATCCACAAAGCGCTCTTTAATATAGTGCTCCACAGCACTTCTGTTATCAGTGTTGTCACTAACAATAATCCAGAGTGCCTCCAGCTTGGATGATTTCATTTCATAAATCAGTTTGGCAATAATATTACCACCGCTGTAAACTAAAAAGTTTTCATCCGAGGCAGCCTCGTCAAAAGTAAACTCTCTGCTGTTGACATTATTTTTAATATCAGACACAGCTGCCTGTTTCTTATAATACAGAGCATCCAGAATGTTAGAACGCGGGGAAACAGTCACCTCTGAAGTGGCTACAACTTTACCGTCCATAGAGGCATAAGTAATCGTTGCAGTTCCAATTCTGCGGGGTTTCACATCCCCCAGTCCACCCGCCAGGGCAGCCTGTACAGTTACGATTGAGTCAGCACTTGTTTTCCAGCTGTAAGTTTTTTTACTGGCCTGTCCATCCACTGAGAACACAGGTTTAATCTGATAGGGTTGATCGTAGTGAACAGTTTTTGTTGCAGGATCCAGCGTAACTGACCCCATAGGCTCCTCCTTTTTACAGGAGGCAAAAACCAAGCCCACAATCAATAATGATAAAATAGATTTTTTCATAATTGTTTTACAGTTAAATGTTAAAATAAAAGCACTAAAAGATATACAGTATTTATGCTTTTGCTTTTGCTTTAGGTGTTTTTTTCCTTCTCTGATATTTTCCCGGAAGGATAACATTCAGAAGTTGCTTACCCATCCTACCCAGTTTTACTGCAAAGAAAAGCGCTGCAGACGCTAATATCAGGTCTATGATGGTGTAGTCCTCCGGACGCACAAGCTCTTTCACAAACATCACAATAGATATAAGTAAAATAGCGATACTGTAGTAAATTTTCGATTTCAAAAGTGGTGTATCCAAAGTTTTGAATCGCGTTAATCCATCAATA
Source organism: uncultured Paludibacter sp. (assembly GCA_964412435.1). GTDB lineage: Bacteria > Bacteroidota > Bacteroidia > Bacteroidales > Paludibacteraceae > UPXZ01. Next base: position 2,542 of record CAYPPC010000177.1, on the reverse strand, counting down.
ATCCCCGAGATAAATGCTCCGATAAGCGTCAACGGGAAAATCAGAATCGAGAATTTGATGATTGATACAAAATCCACCGGATTAAAATTGGGTGCAATCAGGTGAACAGCCAGCAGAAGTGGAATAAAGGCAACAAATGTTTGTGAAACGTGAATAATAATCGGATGCAGGTCGATATCCAGAATCCTCAGCCTGTTGGTTGAAACTTTTTCACGATAAGGTTCAAACACTGTGTGAGGAAGGCCACAAGCCGGGCAAACTCCCACTTTATCCAAATCAGATTTTTTCATGACGTAACCGCATGGGCGGCAGCGTACCAGTTCTTCGTTAATTACTTCAATGTCAGACATAGTTACTATCTAAAAATTAAATAAATATAAGAACAAATATAATAAAGTTTTCAGAGATAAAATGATTTTCTCTGTTAAATTACTCAACTTTTAAGCTTTTAAGAAAACCATCTACGGCGTCTTCAAGCAGATCAATGACCAGCTCAAAACCTTCCGGCCCGCCATAGTAGGGATCTGGAATATAATCTGCTTCCATCTCCTGCATAAAGTCAGTCATTCTCAAGATCTTATCTCTGTCAGCATCGTTTCTTACCAGACGCTCCAGCCCTTTGATATTTTGCTCATCCATGGCAATGATATAGTCGAATTTATCAAAATCCTCTCTCACTACCGGACGCGAACGATGCGTGATGTTGTAATTTCGTTTTTCGGCATGTTGTCTCATTCGTTTATCGGCTTTGTCGCCCTCGTGATAGTCGTGAAGACCGGCTGAGTCAACAATAAACTGTTCTTTTAATCCTTTCTCTTCAATCAATTTTTCAAATACTGTTTGCGCCATGGGCGAACGGCAAATGTTACCCAGACATACAAAAAGTACCGATTTCTTTTTCATGTTTTTATGTATATATATTTTTTGTAATTCTTTATTTTAGTTGTCTAAATAGAAAGCACATGTACAACTTCCATCAATCCTTCATCGAGCGGTTTGTCATCTTTAATTGCTTTGGAAAAAGGTACGTGAACTATCTTATTATTAACAATACCAACCATAATGCTCCTTTGCTCGTCGAGCAACGCATCAATAGCTGCCACCCCGAAGCGACTGGCCAGAATACGATCATATGCAGTGGGAGAACCTCCGCGCTGGATATGTCCGAGAATAGTAACCCGCACATCAAAGTCGGGATATTCTGTACGCATGCGTTCGGCCAGGCCGTTGGCACCACCGGTCACTTCGCTTTCGGCCACCAGCACAATACTGCTGTTTTTGGATTTACGGAATCCGTTGTGAATCAGCTCTGCCAGCTGGTCTGTTTTTGTTTCCAGTTCCGGCACAATGGCTGCTTCAGCTCCTGAGGCGAGTGCACTGTTAAGTGCCAGAAAACCGGCATCGCGGCCCATCACCTCAATAAAGAAGAGACGCTCATGCGAAGAGGCAGTATCACGGATTTTATCCACCGCCTCCATGATAGTGTTCAGTGCCGTATCATATCCAATAGTTGAGTCAGAACCGTAAAGGTCGTTATCAATTGTTGCAGGCACTCCGACAATCGGAATGTTGAACTCCTGAGCAAGCACACGGGCTCCGGTGAGCGTACCGTCACCACCAATCACCACCAGGGCATCAATTCCTTCAGCTTTCATACGTTCATAAGCCTGTTTCCGGCCATCGTAACTTCTGAATTCATCACTGCGTGCTGTTTTCAGGATGGTGCCTCCTTTTTGAATGATATTACTTACATTCTGAGTTTGAAACTCAACAATTTCACCGGTAATCAGGCCCCTGAAGCCCCGATAGATTGCCTTTACGCGAATACCGTTGAAAATGGCAGCCCGCGTTACTGCCCGGATAGCTGCATTCATACCCGGGGCGTCTCCACCCGATGTCAAAATCCCGATACAATTAATCTTATATTCCATGAGTAGCAATAAAAGTATTATTTATTCACCATTTTATCGACTCTTTCGGCAACAGCATCCATCAGCCAGCGCGGTGTTGAGGTTGCGCCGCAAATACCGATGGTTTTATCTGCATCCAGCTCCAGTTCATCAACATCCCTGGGTTCTGAAATAAAGAAAGTATTGGGATTGATACTTTTTGAGTGTTCATAAAGCACCCGTCCGTTTGAACTTTTCTTGCCTGCCACAAAGAGTACAATATCATTTTTTTCTGCAAAGATAGCAATATTTGGCATTCTGTTGGCAACCTGGCGGCAAATTGTATCTGAATATTCGAATATGGCGTTTGGAGCCATCCTTTCATTCATAGTTTTCACCAGACTATTAAATCCATCGAGTGACTTGGTTGTTTGTGAAAAAAGGCGGGTGTCTTTGGTGAAGTCCACACGGTCCAGCTCCTCTTCACTTTCAATGACAATAGCGTCCTCTCCTACCTGCCCCAGTAGTCCGATTACCTCAGCATGTCCGCGCTTTCCATAAATTACAATCTGCTTATTGTCACCATCGTAAGCATTTTTCACCCGCTTCTGTAGCTTAAGCACCACGGGACAGGTGGCATCGATCAGTTCGAT
>CAYPPC010000176.1:0-6550 GCA_964412435.1 uncultured Paludibacter sp. | reverse complement strand
TAATAGTTATACACTTAAAAAATTAGCTTTTCACCTAAAACGGAGAAGAAGCAGCGACGCTTCTGTCACTCCTAATTGGTCTTAAATTTATACTTCACAGCGGCCAGTTCTTCATTGGCCTGTACAATCTTTTTCTTTAAATTTTCTTTATACGCCACCAGTTTTTCCTGAATGGCTGCATCGCCGGAGGCCATCATTTGCAAGGCTAAAATGGCTGCATTGAGCGAAGCGTTGATACCCACGGTGGCCACCGGAATGCCGGGAGGCATCTGCACAATGGCAAGCAGTGCATCGAGACCGTCGAGGGAGGCGTTAATGGGCACTCCGATTACCGGCAACGTGGTGAGTGAAGCAATCACACCGGGGAGGTGGGCCGCCATACCGGCAGCAGCTATAATTACTTCGATGCCCCTTTCGCGGGCTCCGCTCGCAAATGTCTCCACTTCGGCGGGGGTGCGGTGGGCCGAAAGCGCATGAATTTCGAAAGGAATTTCCATCTCTTCCAGAAAATCGGCTGCTTTCTTCATAACAGGCAGGTCTGAGGTGCTGCCCATAATAATACTAACTCTGGCTCTCATTTTTATACTTTATATGAAAAAAAGTCCCAAAAAAGGGACTTTTTAATGTATGTCTTAGCTTACATATTCTTCGTAAGCAGCTGCGTCCATCAGGTCATCCAGTTCAGCAGCATCTTTCAGGCTCACTTTAATCATCCAGCCTTCACCATAGGGGTCATCATTAACCAGTTCGGGTTCATCTTCCAGTTTCTCGTTAAACTCCAGAATTTCTGCAGTAACGGGCAGGATCAATTCTGAAACAGTTTTAACCGCTTCTACCGAACCGAAAACCTCACCGGCATCCATGGTTTCTCCTACTGTTTCAATTTCTACAAATACAATCTCACCCAGTTGGTCCTGAGCAAAATCAGTAATACCTACGTAAGCAACGTCTCCTTCTACACGTACCCACTCGTGATCTTGTGAATACTTCAGATTTGTTGGTGTGTTCATAAATGAATATTTTTTAAGTTATAGTTAGTTTTTCTCCTTATCGGAATTTAGAGCCACAAAGTTACAAATTTTTTTTGTGGTATCCATACTTTCTAATTAAAATAAATATCGCATTGAATCGGATAGTGGTCGGAGCTCTTTAATGTACCCTTTTTATAGTGAGCAGAGCGGAATGATTTGTCATGCAAAATATAGTCGATGCGGAACCTGAAAAATGAGTAGGCAAAGGTGAGACTCAAGCCGTTGCCCGACTCGCGGAATGCATCTCTCATATTACCCTTGATTCTTGAATAGGTGTAGGAAGAGGGAACATCATTGAAGTCGCCGCACACAATCACTTTATAGGGTGATTTCTCTACAACATCTGCCACGATATCAGCCTGATTGGCCCGAATTTTATAGGCCACACTCATCTTTTTTGAGAGGTGTTTGGCCACAAAGGCCAGTTTCTCCGAGGTGAAATCATGTACCAGCCCGGCCGTCTCCTGCATATCTTTGGTTGTTACCCGATTGGATTCCAAGTGGTTATTGATCACACGCAGCGTGTCTTCCCCCACCACAATATCGGTAAACATAGAGAGGTTGTAAGCTGATTTGTAATCAATATTTCGTTTCTCGATAATGGGATATTTGGATAAGGTGGCCAGTCCCATATTCATTTGCCATTTGTTTAACAGAAAACTGACATGCTTATAGGGGTATTTCTCAAAAATCTGCTCGAAATCCTTCTCCATAAACTGATGGTCGTTGCGGCTAACGGCAAACTCCTGCAGGCAGACAATATCAGCGTCTGAGTCGAGGATATATTTTACCACCTCATTCGGATCATCCTCTTTGTGCTTTTTCATCGATGCCATCTGCATTGTATTATAGGAAAGGATTTTCAGGTGTTGCCTATTCGGGTCTACTTTCTGAACCAGATTAACAGCAAATGCACTCTGAACCAGACCGGAGAAAACAAAAAGTGTGATGATAGAGAGCAAGGCCCACCAGCGACGCAGAAAAAGCCAGAAAATCGCAAACAGCAGATTCACTATCACTATGGATAAAAGTGCCAGTGATGCGTATGCAGTGGGCAGAAAGGTAGCCGGGCTGATAAATGTACCTAATTTCACCAGTACCAGCGCCAGCACCGCAGCAATATTTAACAGAATCAGTAAACCGTGTATTAAACGTGTCATCAGATCTTATCTTTTTTGATCGAAGAGCTTTTTCTTCTCATCAGTGGTCAGGCTCTCGTAGCCCGAAAGTTTTATTTTGTCCAGAATCCGGTCAATCTCGCGCTCATCGGCTGCTTTCTTCTGGTTGTAGTCTCCATCAGACATCTTCTGAGCATGGTATTTTACGGTTTTTTGTTTGGGTTTCGGACGAAACAAACTTACAAAGAAATCAATAATAATCCCAATAAAGCGGGTAATATCTTTACCTTTTTTGTCAAAAACAACAAAAAGGTAGCCTGCAAAGGCACCACCGAGGTGAGCCAGCTCGCCGCCTGCATTGGAGGAGGTAAGGCCAAAGAAACTGATCAGGATCATGGCAGCGGCAATCCATATCAATTTAACGCGCCCCAGCAGAAGCAGGCGCATCTCCATTTGCGGTGCCCGCATGGCAGCCGCCACCAGCAGCGCCAGGATGGAGGCAGAAGCACCCATCAGAATACTGCTGGAGATATAACCGGCATAATAGGGAAAAAGATTATATCCTGCCACATAAAAGAGCGCTCCCATCAGCCCTCCAAAGATATAGAGTGACAGCAACTGTTTGTCAGAGTAGTAAATGGAAAATATCTGTCCGAACCAGAAAAGCACCAGCATATTGAACAGAATATGAAAAAACTGTTTATGGTAAAACATGTAGCTGAGCGGCGTCCAGAACCTGAGCAGTAGGGTTTGCAAGTCGGAAGGCACCGACAGAGCATATGACAGCAGGGAGGAATCCACCATAAAAAGTTTCAGAATGGTAGCAGTCAGATTAACCAGCAAAAAGAGGGATACGTTGATAATAATCAGTCGCATCATCGTGCCGCTGCGCCGGTAATGAGCTTTGAAACTTTCAAAAAAATGAGCCATAGCTTATGAAATATTTTTTTATAATGATCTTAGTAAGTGTAAAGTTTGCCTTTTTTTCTCCAGTAGAGAATCAGCAATATTCCAAAGAGCATCCCACCGATATGGGCAAAGTGCGCTACACTGTCGCCCGAGAAGTTGGCCACTCCCAGGAAGAGTTCAATCACCGCATAACCCGCCACAAAATAGCGCGCCTTGATCGGCACCGGCACAAACATCAGATAGAGACGCTGCTCAGGGAATAACCACCCGAAAGCGAGCAGCAGACCAAACACGGAACCTGAGGCACCCACGGTAAGCAGTGCATTCTGCAGTTCCACTTTCATCATCAGAATTTGCTGCACGGGCAGGCTGCCCACTTCACCTGAAATGCGATAATACTGGAGCAGTTTATGCGCATAGGGCACCACAGCATCAGCCGAACCGGAAGCCACCGCCTGATTCATCGCTGAGAAGAGTCCGCCCAGGTCGATATACCAAAAAAGCTGTTGCACCAGTCCCGCCCCTACTCCTGTTACGAAGTAATAGAGCATAAATCGCCTTGAACCCCACACATGTTCCAGGATGGGCCCGAACATAAAGAGGGCAAACATATTGAAAAAGATGTGGGTGATATTGGGAAAGGGCGCATGCATAAACATGTAGGTGATCATCTGCGCCGGATTAAACTTCTTGGATGCAAAATAGTGCATGCCTAAAAAATCTTCAAGGCTTACTTCCAGCCCGTAGCGAATTAAAATGCCCGGCAACATATAAGCAGCCAGGAACATGATTACATTTATTATCAGCAGGTTTTTAACAACCGGCGGCAAGTTTCTATGCATAAATTCTCTGTTTTAGAACTTGCAAAAATAGTAAAAAAAATGGAGATGGCAGAATTGAGGCTGACAAAGGTGTTAAAACGCTATGCTGTTAGTACGCTTCACTTAGTTACGCTGTTCGGACGGCCTCGCGGCCTGTTAAGACACTTCGCTGCGCTTCGCTGTTAAAACGCTACACTTCGTTTCGCTGAGAAAACGGGCTTCGCCCTAGTGAAAACGCCCTTCGGGCTGTGAAGGCGCTTCACTTAGTTACGCTGTTCTGACCTCTATCCCTTACCTTTCTCTCTCGCCTTCGACGAGACACGGCCGGAGAAAGGCGATACCGCGTATGGCTATCTTCTTCATCACATTTGAATATAGGTACTGCGGCTTTTATCTTGAGTTTGCTATTAATTAGATTAATCTCCCTATACTTTCACTGGCACGTAGTGACATTGGAAGTAGAAAATAAGCAGAAGGATGAGAAGCGAGGATGCAATTATTAATCATTTGTAGAACTCATCTAAACTTATTTTTCAAAATGTAGTCTCTCTGCTACGTTATTGACTCGTGAGTTGAAATATGAGACTTATGGATTTACATGCTTAGATATATTTATAGTTTTAATTTGATTCTAACGCCCTTTCAGGGCTTAATGTGCTTTTCATTTACCTTCATAGGACGTTGCCCTATGCTAAATTCTAACGGGCTTTCAGCCCTCAGTAGAACAATAAGCTTAGTACGAATTGTTTTATGCATTTCGAATATAAACTCCCAAAACAGTATTATATTAAAAATCTAGACGACTTTGTATTTTAATTTCAATGCAACGAAGTGTTTAGAAGTTGATAGTATTCGATAAATATTTGCCACTTCGTTTCACTGCAATCAGTGCAGCTTTTATCGTAGGGTTGCTATTAAATGTCGTAGGGTTTGGATTAACCGAGCCTCAGGGCGAGTAATTATTTTGCTTTCATAAGGGGACTCCTCCTTCGTACCAATGACAGATTTTTATAAAGTTATGATAATCAACGCTGAGGTTTTTCTAAAAATGGAAGCTTTCCGCCAAGTAGTGCAACGTTTTTTATGACGCACTATACCTCTACGAGGTGACAAATATAGTATTTCTTATCAAGCCCGTCGACAATGAGTATTACAAATATGAAATGTGAATTACGACGGGCGGAAAAATACCAATAAAACTAAATATTACATTATGAAAAGCTTTCTCACCGTCGATTTGCTACCTCTTTAAGGGAGATGATTTTGGTCGACGGAAGCTTAGAACCTATGTCTCTTGTCATCCCATAGGAATATAGTGCACAGCTAATTTATTCGAAATAAAGTGCATGTGAGCTTTTTAATTAACCGGCTTAAAAGACGCCTGTCATCTCCTCTTTATCCCAATTGAAAATTGGTTAGGTCTCGGTATGACAAGATTGTTAGGTTTACAGCACCGCCGACAAAATCACCACAAAAATAAACTTTCCTCACGGCGGTGAGTTAAAAGACGTCGAAAGTACCGGATGTGGGCAATAAATCGTAGAACCAAACCATTTTAAATTCATAATTTTACATTTATAATTTGTGCCTAACCCGAAATGCGTACCCCGCACCTCGCAACAAATTCGCTCCTCACAATCTAAAACTACAGCGATTACTTTCATTTTGCTTGCAAAGTACCTGCATAATACTTGCATCTTGCTGCATAATCATCTCATTCCGCCATAAAAACAATAAAATTATTGTATCTTTGCAGTCCGAAATTTTTCAAAACAAAATCCGACGATGAATTTAGAACAAATACTGAAAAAAGCTGTTGAAAAAACAGTTAATGAGCTGTACAATACCGAAATAAAACCGGAGAGTATCCAGTTTCAAAAAACAAGAAGTGAGTTTGACGGGGATATTACCTTAGTGGTTTTTCCCTTTGTAAAACTGGCTAAAAAATCACCGGAACAGTGTGCCGAAGAGATTGGCGCCAAGCTGCTGGCGGATGTTGCCGAGGTGAAAGCCTACAATGTAATTAAAGGTTTTTTGAATATCAGTATCGCTACTTCTTACTGGCTCGGGCAGCTGAATGCGATTCATGCCAACCCTGATTATGGTCTGAAAACTGCCGGCGATGATGCAGAACTGATGATGGTGGAGTACTCTTCGCCCAACACCAACAAGCCGCTGCACCTGGGGCATATCCGCAACAACCTGTTGGGATACAGTATTTCTGAAATTCAAAAAGCAAATGGTCGCAAAGTAGTGAAAACCAACATTGTAAACGACCGCGGAATTCATATTTGTAAGTCGATGCTCGCCTGGCAGCTTTTTGGTAATGGCGAAACACCACAATCGAGCGGGATAAAGGGTGACCACCTGGTGGGTAAATACTACGTGGAATTTGACACCGCTTACAAAGCTGAAATTGCTGAGTTGGTAACTAAAAAGGGTATGACCGAAGAGGAGGCCAAACGCGAAGCTCCACTGATAAAACAGGCGCAGGAGATGCTCTTGAAATGGGAGCAGGGCGACAAGGAAGTTTACGCCATGTGGGAAGCGATGAACGGCTGGGTGTACGCCGGATTTGATGAAACGTACAAAACACTCGGCGTTGATTTTGATAAAATTTACTACGAATCAGATACTTATACTGTTGGTCGCGACGAAGTGCTTCGTGGTG
>CAYPPC010000175.1:0-6550 GCA_964412435.1 uncultured Paludibacter sp. | reverse complement strand
TATTATATCGAACTCGTGTTATTTAAGACAAAAAATAAAAAAAAATCAGGAAAAAACAAAAAAGAACAACACCATATGCAAAAAACAGAGAAAGAAAAAACGTTTCACGAAGCGCGCGACAGCAATATGGATCGGCAGTTGCCGCCACGTTCGCCCTGGCAGAAGTATAAATACCCCATCATCGGCGGGGTACTTTTGCTGGCTGCGCTCAGCTATATGCTTGTTTATCTTTCCGGTGGAAGAAAACTCTATATCGATGCCGAAAAACTGGTGATTGCCGAAGTGGAGGCTTCTTTCTTTATCGACTACATCGACAATGAAGCGGTAACCCAGGCCATTCACACCATTCAAGTTAACACCCTAGAATCGGGCATTGTGCAGGAAATTGTGGCTGAAGATGGTGCTTTTCTGCAAAAAGGCGACCCGATACTGATACTGCAAAACCCCAGTTTAGAGCAAAGCATCAGCGATATGGAGGCGGGGTGGGAAAAACAGCGCATTCAGCACGAAGAGCGTAAGTTGGAAATGGAGAAAAACGCCATTTTGCTAAAACAGCAAAGTTTACAGGCGGCCTACGAGCTGCGCCGACTCGAAAAGGATTACGCTTTGGGCGAAGAGGAGTTTCAAATGGGGGTGAAAAGCAAAGCGCAATTGGAACTGCAAAAAGAGGAGTACGAATACCGCAAGCAAAACACCACCCTGCAATTGGAAAACCTGCAACACGACAGTGCCGCATCGCACTTGCGCCGCCGCTTGATGAACAGCGATTTGCAGTTGGAGCGGAACCGCTTAGCCACTGCTCGCAATCGTCGTGAACACCTGATTGTGCGTGCCCCCATTTCCGGGCAATTAAGCTACCTCAATGTAACACCCGGGCAGCAAGTGGGCGCATCCACCGCCATCGGCGAAATAAAAGTGCTCGATAACTTTAAGCTTTTCACCCGATTGAATGAGTTTTACATCGACCGAGTGCAGCCGGGACTGCCTGCCACCATCAGCTACCTGAAAGAGAATTTTCCGTTGCGGGTTTCAAAAGTGGTGCCCGAAGTGCGCGACAAGCAGTTTGATGTTGAGTTGGTGTTTACCGACAAGCTTCCGGACAACCTGCGCATCGGCAAAAACTTCCGTGTGCGTATTGAGATGGCGCAACCGGACAGCGCGCTAATTATTCCGCGAGGTGATTTTTTCCAAACCACCGGCGGGCAGTGGATTTATAAACTGAACAAAGCGGGCGACCGAGCCGTGAAAGTGCCCATCACCATCGAGCGGCAAAACCCGGCACACTACGAAGTTGGAAGCGGCCTGCAAGCCGGCGACCGGGTAATTACAAGCGGCTATGCCAATTTTGGCAATGAAGATGAGTTGATTATAAAATAAAACAAGAAAAACTATAAAAATGAAGCAATTTAAGACATCATTTAGAGCACTATACAAGTTTAAGTTCTACTCTATTGTCAATATTCTTGGATTGGCAGTAAGCCTGGCTTGTGTCATTATAATTGCAAGGTACGTGCATCAGGAAACAACGGTGAACAGCTTTGCAACTGATTTGGACAGAACTTACATCATGAGCACAGAAGATCAAAATGGAAGAAAAGCATATCTCGGATTATCCGATTATAATCAAGATCTACCAGATAAAGAGTTTGTCAAGGAAGATTTTATAGAACATTTTTCCCGTTTTATTCCTTATGAAACTGATTTTATCCATTACGATGAAACTCAGTACAATACAAAACTGATTGTTACCGACAGTAAGTTTTTAGAGATACTGCCCTACCCTATTTTATATGGTAAAAATTTTACGGAAGATCCCTATGAGGTAATTCTGACAAGACAGTTAGCTCAAAAAGTATTTAACAATGTGAATCCAATAGGTGAGGCGGTAACATTTTCAAATGGAGAAGTCTTAAAAGTGGTAGGTATTATTGATGAGCCATCGTCTAAATCAGGTTTAGAATTTGACTTGCTTGTAAACATTCAACTACAAAAGAGATGGGGGAAAATGGCACACAATCTGTTAATGTTACACGCAAACAGCGATTTAAATAAAATCAATCATGACTTACGCGAACTCATTAAAACAGATTTTTGGAATAATTCTAAGTTTTATCAATTAGTCCCTCTTAAAGAACTATACTTCGATAACACCCGGGAAACACATCAGGATGATGACCCTGTTTTAATTCAAGGTAACATCAACAATGTTAAAATCTTGCTATTGGTTGCAATTTTAATGCTTATAGTTGGTTTATTCAACTACATCAATATCCACACGGTAATATCGATAAAAAGAGGACGCGAACTGGCCATAAAGAAAGTTTATGGAGCAAGCTTGTGGCAGATAGCAATACAAGTATGGTTTGAAAACCTGATGTCAGTCTTTGCGGCCTTGTTAAGTGCATGGTTTATACTTGAAGTGACCACAACATTTATTGAAAACAAACTGGCCTTTATAGTTATGCACAACTTTTACTTTGATGCTCTGTTAACCTTGGTTGCATTAATCATTTTACCCCTTATCCTTTCAATATTTCCATATATAAGATATATAAAAACAGCACCGGTAAAGTCACTAAATGCAATTGACATCCAATTCAAATCCACAGCTACCCGAAAAATATTTCTCTTTCTGCAATATGCGATTTCATTTGCACTGCTTATTGTTTCAATGTTTTTTATGAAGCAACTCAACTTTATGCTAAACACAAAACCGGGTTATCAAACAGAAAACACAATAATAGTCAAAATGCTGTCAGACAACCACATGCACACACAGTTACTTGCAAACGATATGCAAATTTTTCTTAAACTAAAAGAGAATACTGCTTTAATTAATCACAAACTAAACGAATCACCTTTGATTACAAGTTGGATTGTTGAGACCCCTATACACAATTTAGAGTCCAAAACAATGCTCAGGAACAGTAAGCACGATGAATACAGCGAAACAACCTATATGTTTTCATCGAAGGAGTATTTTGATTTCTTTGGTTTCGAACTTGTTGAGGGCAGGCTCTGGGATGCTACTGATGAGTTTGCTCAATACAAGTGTATAATTAATGAGTCGGCAAAAAAACTTTTTGGTATTTCTGATATAAAAAAAGAAACCCTTCAGCTTGAAACCAGATTATTCCATAGTGTTGATGTTGATGGTACGGTTAATCCGCCTTATGAAGTAGTTGGAGTGATCAAAGATTTTAATATCGGACACCTATCCAAAAGCACACCGCCTTTAATGTTTTGTTACTCGGGAAGCAGAGATAATCAATATGTTGTAGGTAATCCTATGCCGATAATGCTAAAGTTCTTGCCTGAGAAAAAAGACGAAGTGATTGCTTACTTAGAAACTATTTATAAAGAAGTAAACGATGATGCCGATTTCACCTATGCACTTTTAGACGATGAAATAGCTAAAATTTATGATGAAGATAAACGGGTGAGCAACATTTACACACTCTTTGCACTGCTGACTATTCTTATCTCAGCTATGGGGTTGTTTGCTCTTTCGCTTTTCGATATTCAACAGCGATACAGAGAAATTGCATTGCGTAAAATAAATGGTGCAACAGCAAAAGACATTATGCAGCTACTACTCAAAAAATATCTCTATCTGCTTGCCGGCGCATTTGTTATCGCTGTTCCGGTTGCTTATCTGAGCATAAATAAATACTTAGAAAGCTTTGCACACAAGGCACCCATATCGTGGTGGTTGTTTGCAATCGCTGCAATAGTAGTTAGCGCAATCTCACTGCTCACGCTTATGTGGCAAATCAAAAGAGCTATGAAAGTAAACCCTGCAAATGCACTGCAAAGTGAATAAAAAAGTAAAAAGAAAATGATTTTACATTATCTCAAAATAGCGTGGAGAAACATACCGAAATACAAAACACAAAGTATAATCAGTATAGTAGGTTTGGCCATTGGTTTTACTGCATTTTCATTTACCATGTCGTGGATACGGTATGAAACGGGCTATGATAGTCATAACCCCAATGCTGACCAAATATATTGTGTTGAAGAGCTTGGAAGTATTTATAACAGTACATCTTTAGGGCTAACAAACTACCTAAGAGAAAACTTCCCGGAGGTAGAGGCTGCATGTAATGTTTTTTCCAGCCAGATTATTCTAACGGAAGAGCAAATAAAAAGTGAGTGGGAACAGTATGTAAACGACTACCGCTTCTCAGTATCTACAGACACCGCCTTTTTTAGCGTATTTTATCCTGATATAAAAGTTAAATATCCTAATCCTTTACCGGAAAAAGCAACTATTCTCACCAAAAGTATTGCTGATAAGTGGAATATTAATCCACAGATGATTGGAGAGGTCATCGAATCATTAGATTTTACTCCAATTGCTATCGTAAATGATAAATCCTTACATAGTAATGTTGCTTTTAACCATATGGATGTCAGTATCCCAACTGACGAAGAGCTGGAAGCATTACAATCTCTTTGGGATTATCACAGTGGACTCACTTATTTTCGCTTGCATAAAGGGGCTTCTATAAATAAAATAGTAGAGGCACTGGATAATTTACAAATTCCTGATGAAATTGAGCCTCGTTCTTATAAAATTTATCCTTTAAGAAAAGCACATTACCTACTCTCCAATGATGATGCAAACATCAAACTTGAAACATTAAAGCAATTTTCGATTGTAGCTCTGTTGGTTATCATTAGCGCATTGCTCAATTATATCATGTTGTTTTTAACCCGGATTAAAGCCCGGAAACGTGAATTTGCACTTAATAAGGTAAATGGAGCTTCTACAAAGAAGATATTATTGCTTTTGACATTTGAGTTCTTGATCATATTATTGGGAGCTATTTTTGTTGGAGGTTTGCTTACTGAGTTATTGTTCCCGGCATTCAGTCGATTTTCAATGATAATAGCACCTAAAAGCTATTTTATAACTTCGGTTCTTTGGTACAGTTCTATTATAATTGTTGTATCAACCATTACGCTATTGGTTTTTGTATATAGATTCGTACAAAAGAGTATTCACGAAAACATTACGCACAAAACTAATTCTGCTCATATTTTCAAAATCAATTTTTCTCAGTTTGCCATTTTTGTTCAATTGTTTATCGGAATATTATTGATATTCTGCACCTCAGTAGTATTTAACCAATATCATTTAATGGATCAGCGGGTAGGATATAACCGTAACGGATTGATGGTCTATGGAACAAACAATGACAAATTCCCCATTTCAGAAATAAAAAAAATTCCCGGTATAGGTGATTTCATTGTTAATTCTGAATCAATTTTCTCTTGGTCGAATGGCAGGCAGCGCACTACAGAGCTTGACATTACAAATCAAGAAGGGAAAACCGAGAAGCACTCTTTGAGTATTAAGTTTGTAGATACTAATTTCCGAGCATTTCTTGAAATACCTTTACTCCAAGGACGTGATATGTTGCCTTCCGACGAGAAAGTGTATTTTGCCAATGAAAAGGCTGCCATGGAGTTAGGCGGCGATCCTGTTGGTTACACTGTTTATGGAACGCCCATTATCGGAGTTATTCCCAACTTACAGATAGAAAGTCCTTTAGTTGCAATCGAACCTATATTATACTTGTTAGATAGCAGTGACAATATACAGATGTGTAACAATATCACTTTTCGTTCGGAAAATGACAGCATTACGAAAAGAGTTCGTGACTGGTTTGATAAGGAATTTCCGCCAACCGATACCGGCAGAGGTTATAGTTTTTATAATTATTACCATATGAATATCGATGACAACTTCAAAGAGTTTACCAAATCAGAGCGGAACTTATTGGCTCTTATAAGTCTTATTACTGTGGTTGCTATATTAATAGCCCTGTTTGGCATTTACTCCATGGTAACCCTATCGTGCAATCAACGGCGCAAAGAGATTGCTATCCGCAAGGTAAACGGTGCAAAAGTCAAAGAGATATTCGCACTCTTTTTCAAAGAGTATTTTTACATCACACTCTTTGCAGCTATTGTAGCGTTCCCGATTGGTAGTTTCATCATGCAACGCTGGTTAGAACAATACACTCGTCGTGTAACCTTAGCATGGTGGCTCTATGCCGCCGTGTTTATCTTGATTAGCTTTATCGTATTTGCAAGTATTTTCCTGCGTGTACGTCGTGCAGCCAAAGAGAACCCTGCAGATGTGGTGAAAAGTGAGTAGTTCAACTAATAAAACCAAGAAAACTATGATTTTACATTATTTAAAAATTGCGTGGAGGAATATATGGAACGATAAGTTCTATTCCCTCATCAACTTGATTGGCCTCACAGTGGCTTTTACCATCGTATTTCTTTTTATTATGTGGATAAAGCAAGAGCTCTCTTTTGAAGCTCACAATCCCTATGCAAACCGCATTTATCAGGTTCAGGAAGTTGAAAAACGCGCCGATGGCTACTATAGAAGTATGTGGACCGGGGGTGATATCATCAAAATGAAAGAGAAATATCCCATTATTGAAGAAATAGCTTCTTTCGATTGTTATGCACACTCCATGGTAATTGATGACGTGGCAGTAATGAATGACGTGGCAGTAATGTATGA
>CAYPPC010000174.1:5253-6616 GCA_964412435.1 uncultured Paludibacter sp. | reverse complement strand
AAATGTAGAAAACAACAAAACACTTTTAGACTATTTTTATAACCGCCACACAAACCTGCGTTTATGGACGGTTTTTTGTGTATCCTGCAACCCTGATCTGCCGACTTCAAGCTCGGCTGCACAGTAATAATTGTACCATCTTCTCTTCCACCCCAATCCCCGGAATCCCAAAAATCCAATAAATCCCAATATCTGAGATTCGATTATTAAAGGTCACTTTAAATATAAAGAAAACGAGCATACCTATACCGAGCTGCATATTAACAACATACAAAAGTGTCGGGTTAAAGTCGGGGCAAAGTCGTGCAAAATTCAATTGAGATTTTTTTTAAGTTTTAAACAAATTGTATTTTTGCCAAAGATTTATGTAGAAAATGAAACAACCAAAATTAGGACAAAAAGTAATTGAATTACGGAAGCAAAAAGGACTTACTCAAGAAGAATTGGTTGCAAAATGCAACTTGAATGTAAGGACATTGCAGCGAATCGAATCCGGAGAAGTAAATCCAAGGAGTCACACAATCAAGAATATCTTCAAAGCATTAGACTATGAGGAATCTGATTCTTCCAGCAAAACAAATCGAATAAGACTATTAATTGATGACAGGATTAATATGCTTTATAATCAAACACAATATTTAGAATCTAAGACAAAATTAAAAAAATTCTTTTATAGTTTTTTCTTATCCCTTGGAATCGTGTGGTTTTTATGTGCATTATCAATTTTGATATTTAAACTAAATTTTCAGCCGAAAGAGATAATATTAACTTTGATTTTCCCACTTGCCTACGCAGTAGTCAGACTTTTTGATAAAAAGGATTCTTTGGATTAGGGTGAATGGATTGTTGTGGTTTTCAGGGATTTTATCCGAAACTGCCGGCTTCGGTTTAAGTTTATTGCTAAAAGTGTAGCCTTGACCAGGCGAGTCAAACGGTATGAGCAAGTGTCGAGAGATACCGTAGCTGTTGATAATTGATTGTTACTTTATATCACAAAGGCTATTTGTGAGAAACATATTTCACGCCTCTGGGCTGCCGACTTCAAGCTCGGCTGCACAGTAATAACAGCACGAGATCTCAAAACAACTCACTTCAAAAAGTAAAATCATTTCTACACGCAATAGTGTGCCGCCCAACTGAAATATGCAGTCCACACTTAGCTGTAAGTTTTGCGCCCCTGGGCTGCCGACTCCAAGCTCGGCCACACAGTAATAATAGCACGAGATCTCAAAATAACTTACCTCAAAAAGTAAAATCATTTCAGCACTCAAATGGTTCATCGAGGACATGAGCAATAAATACGATGTGACAATAATCAATCAGGAATGCGGCGATGACCACATACACCTGCTCATACAAACAA
>CAYPPC010000174.1:0-5243 GCA_964412435.1 uncultured Paludibacter sp. | reverse complement strand
CAGCACACGCTCACAATTTGATTATTTTTAATTTATTTTGAAAATTCTTTAGAAAACATATCTCAGAAATAAAATATTTCCGTATCTTCGCTGACAGTAAGCATAGCGAAAACAGTCACAGATACTGCGCTGCACATCAACATCTTACCCCGGAAAGCAAATCTAAAATAAACCAATATTTTATTATTTGCTTCCAATATCGAACTCACGTTAAATCATTAACACATTAAAAAAACCAACAGTATGAAAAAAAGAAAATTACTTTTGTTACTAAGCTCATTGCTGATAGGCACACTCGCTTATGCAGATGAGTACACTATTTCGTATGAATTATCGTCAATAACGATAACAGAGCCGGGCACCCACACTATCAACGGTGAGGGCAACACAAGCATTTATATAGGCAAAGAGGAAGATAATACTTCTGATGCAGTTTATAACATTATTTTGGACAACATGTCCTTAACCCCGCAGGATTGGGCGAGTGCCATCATTATGTATAATAAAGCGCCAGGCGGCACAATGACGGTCAATTTTATCATTGAGGGCACCAATTATGTAGAAGGTGACAACCACGGTGGGATAAAAACCACTATCGGAGATATAAACATCGTCTTTAGCACTACGTCCGCAGGAGTCATAACCTCTACGGCCAATCGTGATGGCAATTATGCATTTCAAGAAGAACCCGAAGGGACCTTCAATGTATCGATAGCCCCCAATATTTCGGCTACAGCTACTCTGGCTGGAGAATCAATGAGTGTGGAAACTGCTCTACAGGAAGCATTCTCCAAAAAACCTCTTGTACTCTCACTTTCCATTGACGAGACAAGCGTAAACACCCCTTCTGCAGATGAGTTGTTCCGCCTGTCGGGAAATGAAATCACCATCGCCAATGGTTCTGCTCAGATCGAGATATTCGACATTGCAGGGCATCTCGTTCTTCAAAGACATACCGACCGTGTTGCCCTGCCACAAACAGGAATATACATTGTGAAAATAAACGGTACACCGAAGAAGATTGTAATTCAATAATTACTAATAAGTAAACAACCTTACCCTTCCATCAAAAAAACAACGTGAGTTTCTCTCTAATAATAAATCAGGGGATTAAAAGTTAACTTTTAATCCCCTGGTTAATTTATTCACACTACAATTTGCCTAAACACTGTAAATCAGAACAAACTGTTCCTTAAGTTTAGCTTAGTCATCATCTAAGTCAAAATACTCTTTAACCGTATCATAGTCATCAAAATTAACTCCTTCCCGCTTGGCACGTGCCATTAAAGTGCCCGGAGCAAAGATCACTTTTATCCTTAACAAAGTAACCTCACTTCCAAATCTCTTTGTCAGATTAGCAGTTTCATAAGCGTACACGACTAACCGTATAACAGACGAGGCGTCATTAATAGGCTGGTAATAATAACTATGTAAATAATAGCCTTCACTCATAACATGCCCCGGCATAGAGAACCAGGCTGAATGAAAAGGTACTTTACAATAAGTCAGAATCATAAGATTGTCAAATTGAGATGCCAACGAAGTTTCAATATTTGATCCAAAGGCTTTTCCCTCCGGGATTACTGATTTACCCAGATGATAAATTTCTATATTGGCATTACCATCTTTACCATCTTTACCATCCTTACCATCCTTACCATCTTTACCATCCTTACCATCTATACCACCCCTACCGTCTACACCATCTTTGCCATCTTTACCATCTATACCAGCAATACCCGGCGGACCCTGTGGTCCCGGCACGTCATCAGTACAGGAAAAAAGAAATAAGGAGATCAATAAAAGGGAAATCAATCCCAGGTTAAAATTTGTTTTCATAATTAGTAATTTTTAAAGTGGTTAAATGTGGTTACAAGATAGCACATTTATTGTGCTTCCACAACAATGTTTAACTTATTTAACGTTTTGTCACCACCAGCTTTACCTGAAAACCACTAAGAGCCTACCCAAAGATCTCTTTTCGATGATTTAATCCCCACTCCCTCAGCTCGTTAATGACCTTCTTGAGCGTGTGGGAATAATCTGTTGCAGCGTATTCTGTGCGAACCGGAGAACCATTTATAACTGTCCTGGTGATTAGTTTATTAATCTCCATTTGCTTAAGCTCATCAGCTAAAACTTTGGTGGACAGTTTAGGAATACTTCGCTCAATCTCCCTGAAATGCTTATTCCCTTCCCACATAGAAATTAAAATCAGCAGGGTCCACTTTCGGCCAATTATTTCAAGCGTGTCCCTAACCGGAATTAAGGCTGATACACACTCTGTATGATCCATTTTCTTCATTATTTTGTAAATATTTTGATTACCTGCAAGTAACTGATTACCTTTTGTAAGCAAAAATAGCTAAATTTGCATTATAAACAAAAAAGAATTTGAAAATATGGACAAACAAAAAACACCAAAGTGGCTCAACATTGTATTGTGGGTCGTACAAATTTTATTGGCAGGCATGTTCGCCATGGCCGGGTTTACAAAAATTTCTTCCTCCATGGAAGAGCTTGCTGCGAATGGCATGGGTTTCGTTGAGAATTTCAGTCCCGTCATGGTGCGTTTCATTGGCTGGAGCGAAGTGCTTGGCTCGCTCGGTCTAATTTTACCGGCAGCAACACGTATTAAACCCATTCTGACACCTCTCGCTGCTATCGGAATTGCAACCATCATGGTACTGGCAACCGGCTATCACATCATTCACAGCGAGCCGGTAATGATTACGGTTACTTTGTTGGTGCTTGCTTTAATTGTTATCTGGGGCAGATTAAAAAAAGCACCCATTCAAGCCAGATAAAACAAAATATGATTTGACTTTTAAAACCGATGTTGCGTAAATCTACGTAACATCGGTTTTTTATTGGGAACAAAAGATTTTTAATTGTTGAATTAAAAAGCGACATCTGATACTACGGCGCTAATCTCCTTAAGATTGATTATTTCACTTCAGAAAAAAAGCATTATCTTCGTAACTTCTTTGATTCAAATAACTCCCTTACGAACTGGCAGCAAGGGAAAACAGAACATTAACCGGAAAACGAAACAAACAATGAGGATAGATGGAATTTTATGGGACTATGACGGAACAATTGTAAATTCTGTTCTTAAAAACATACATATCACCAAACAGATTATCGCTCAGGTTGCACCCAGACTAAGCGGTAAAAATCTTCCTGTATATCTGCAAAGCGAATCATCTTATCATATCGCCAATCACAAAGCAAAAAACTGGCAGGATTTGTATTTGAACTACTATGGAATGACTGAAACTGAAATGATAGAAGCCGGAGCGCTATGGACTGAATACCAGCTCACAGACAACACACCGGTCGAGATCTTTCCGGGAATAGAGGAGACAATTCGCAATATCAGCCTACCTCTGGGCATTTGTTCGCAGAATTCATCTGAAAACATACTTCAGGTATTAAAAGACAATAAAATTGACCATAAAATTCAGGCCATTGTAGGTTACGACGACATCCCCGGCAATGCCCAAAAACCTAATCCCTACGGTGGAATTAAATGTCTGGAAAAACTGTTCGAAAACAAAAACTACAACACCATTCTCTATGTGGGTGACCACGAAGGTGATGTTGAGTTTGCAAGAAACATAGAGCAAGAGTTAAACAGTCGGGTGCAACTGAAAGCCGTGATTGTTAAATACAGCGGAGCCAACACGGCTGACTGGAAGTTTAAGCCGGATTTTGAAATTAATCATCCCGAAGAACTTTTAGATATCATCAAAAATCACAGCTAATAAATAAAAGCAGTGCGCATCAGACCGGTTTTCAGCACTCCTGCACCCATCCGGTATCAAGCCACAGCACAATAGAAAACTGCCATCAAAAACCATAAAACATCAATATTTTTTTAATTCAACGTACAGTTTAATGTAGTCCTATAAGAAAGTCAGATGAAATACAGTATAGAGTTTATAAGATTAGTTGCGGTCATATTGATAACCTTTATTCACACGAGGAATAATTTTGATCAGGGAATAGGCTACTATGTGTTTAGGGAACTTCCAACATACGGTACTGCAATACTGTCAATTATTTCGGGTTATCTTTATTACGAGGTCTCAAGAAAAAAGAAAGGGTTATTTTCCAAAAAAGTTAAAAGCTTAGCTATTCCGTATCTTATAGCCAATGTTAGTATTTTATCTTTAGTCTTACTGTTAAACTTTGTTTTTGATTATAACGTACTGAATCGGCTTACCTATGACTACACCATCATTACAGAAGGGCTTTTCTCACTGAACAGCGAACCGATTAATCCGCCCACATTTTTTATCAGAGACATTTTTATCATTTTCTCTATCATCGCTTTATTCACCCAAAAAGAATTCAGGACTCTACTGGTTATAGTCCCGGTTTTGCTTTTTGGAACTCTAATTTTAAGAATGGATGTCGCCTTTTTATTTTTAATCGGGGTACTTTATGCAAGATACAACAACAAAATAAGCAAGAAATATCTTCTCTTAATAAGCGGTGCAACAGCCCTGTTTGTTGGTTTTATGTTTTATGACTATCTGAAGTTTCCTGTATCATTCTTTATTTTTGTTTCTTTGATCAATCTTGACTTTAAGTTTTACAACACAGGGCGTTTCTCCTATTTATTACATTTATACCACTCCCCCATCATAGTAGTGACCTATCCATTCTTGAGTATTTATATAAAAAATCCGGTGATCAACGTGCTGTCCCAAATATCTATTGCCATTGCGGGAGCATATATCCTGTTTTTACTGACAAAAAGATTCAGTTTCTTAAAGATTCTCAGCGGAGGAAGGTAAGTTTTATATGGAATCGGGTGGAAGTCTGCTGTCCGGTACCGGGCAAGCACTTCCAAAGCTTTGAAACAGTTTAACAAGCACCCGGACTCTTACAAATTCCGCTACATACCTATTTATTTTTTTCACTAACATATCTTAATTCTCCTTTACCTCTTATGTCACAAAAATTCACTACTTTTGTACTCTTTATTTGAAATTGAAATCACATGAATTTATTTGACGTATATCCCCTTTTTGATATTGAAATAGTACGTGGTGAAGGTTGTTACACTTATGACAATGCCGGCACACAGTACCTCGATCTCTACGGCGGTCATGCCGTAATCTCTATCGGGCACTCACACCCACGTTACCTGCAGGCGATGCAAGAGCAGATGAATAAGCTGGTATTTTACTCCAACTCCATCCAAAACCCTTTGCAGAAAGAGCTGGCAACCC
>CAYPPC010000173.1:0-6680 GCA_964412435.1 uncultured Paludibacter sp. | reverse complement strand
ATCACTAAAATAGACGATACTAATTATGACGTTGATATCTCTAAAGTGGCCCTTCAGGATGGATTCTATGTGCTGACTGTCGCAACAGATAATATCTCGAACGAGTTTGGAGATAAGGGTTATTACGGCAAACAAGTCAGCTGGACGCAGTATGCCAGCACTCCGGTAATTCTTGAGTTTATCGGCCTGCCGGAGGAGAATCGTTCTGTTTCCAATGTGCTCGATTATTTTATGGTAGAGTTTTCTGTTCCAATTGATTTAAGCACTTTTGTGCCTGAGCATTTGGCATGGACTCACGATGGTAGTACGATAGAGAGTGATGTGCAAATAAGTGCCATGGATGAAGAACTGAAACTCTTTAAAATATCAGGACTTGAGCCGATGCAGAAGCTCGATGGTTGTTATGAAATGCTTGCTGATTTAACAAAAGTGAAATCACAAGAGGGAGTTTACGGCGCGTTGTCTCAATCGGTGAAGTGGAAATATGACACTACCCATCCTTTTATTAAGGAGGTAAATCTATTTAAAACTGACGGGTTTGATACGCAACATGTTACCTCATTGGAGGTGATATTCAATGAACCGGTGGAAGGTTTCTCTGTTTCGATGCTGGAATTATGGCGTGATAGTAACGAAGAACCGCTATCACAGCTCAATTTCTCACAAACTAGCGATAGCACCTATCTGATAACCGATTTCAGGCTGCTTGCCTATTATGAAGCAGATTATACGCTGAAGTTTGACCTGACTCAGATAATTGACTATGCCGGAAATTCAGGGCGGGGAGTATATGAAAAGAGCTGGACTGTGAATCGTACGGCTCCTCTTGCGGTTACAGAGCTGAGGATATCACCGGATAACGGATTCTCTGCAACAGATGGTATAACGTCTACCGGAGAACTGGATGTGAGTATGCGGGTAAATGCACCGGATGCCCGAATTCTGGTGTATTATAATAGCCTGGGAGAGGTTTATCTGCTTGCCGATACCCTGCCTTTGTCCACCGGTTTGTTTACTGTTCCGATTAGAATACCTCTTTCAGGTAGTATGAAGATCAGGGTAGAAACTATGGACAGATTTGGCAATGTTTCGATGAGTGAGATACCGGTGTATATTGATGATGCTCCGCTCTCGGTCTCCTGGGATAATATACCCACAGAGGTGTCAAGAATTCATCCTGAATCGGTGCTGCTTCGTGTCTCAGATAAACTTCTTAACGAAGAAAAGTTGCGCAACTCCATATCCTGCACGCTGAATGGAGAGTCAGTTGTAGTGGATAATCTGGTTTTGACACCTTTGTCTGAATCCGAAAATGAGTATGTTGTAGGAGGCTTTGGAAAGTTGGGTGTACAGCAAGGAGGTAAGTTTACTATTTCAGTCAATGCAAGTTTATTAAGTAAATATAGCAGTGGGCGAACAGGTGCGAGAAGTTATGAAACAAGCTGGCAGCTTAGAGGTAACAAACCACCGGTGGCTGTTGCAGGTGAAGATATTTTCGGAGTGAAGCCGGGAGCTATTATTGCTCTGGATGGATCAGCATCGTATGACGATGATTTCGATCCAATCTCCTATCGCTGGATTGCTCCGACCGGTATTTCTTTGAGCAGCACAACAATTGCTAATCCGACATTTATTATCCCTGAAGATTTTCCAGGCTACTCATTAACTTTTCAGCTGGTCGTTAATGATGGCGTGTTTGATTCGGAAGTGTCAGAGCTTACTGTCTATTTGCTTAATGAAACCGGTACGAAACCTGCACTGAATTTTGAAAATAAAATTAAGGTGGCACCAAATCCGTCGAAAGGAGATTTTGTGATTTACTTTAACGAAGACTTAAATAGTAATTTAGTGGTTCGTATTTATGATATGGTGGGAGAGCTGGTTTATCTGCAAGACATTGACTCATATAATCTGATGCAGGCACATCGGATCGAAGGAGCAAGTCTGAAACCCGGTGTTTATATGATCGATGTGCGTGATCATAAGTCCAAACCAATCGGACTTCAGAAACTTATTATCAGTAATTAAACTATAATCTGAGAACGCAAAAACAAGAGTCTGTGAAATTTCACAGACTCTTGTTTTTTTATGGTTGTTTAGATGCTCCAGCGTTTGCGGTTCGAATAATATGTTCCCGAGAGAAGTAGATATACTTACCGTTTCGACATAGAATAGTTTATATTATTGTGTAGTTGTTGGAATGAAATTTAGAAGAAACTCACAACTTTCACGATTTTTAGAAATTTGTGTGAAAAATTTGAACAAACTTCTCCTTGCTTTCGTTTTATAGCTAGGTGAGCTTTGCTCCTTTTGTTTTTGCGCTAATAAGTGTCTAAATATTTTGTTTGTAAATATCCGGTTGAAGTGATTCCGGTAAACGTGAACCCGATTAATATATTTCTATGGCTAAGATAAGTAAAATGCTGATCAATCATCTGTATGAATTAGCTCATTAGATGATTCTGGTATTATAATCATATCATTATATTTCTAAACCTTCCAATTAAGCCATCACCAGGCTTCCCCGGAAAAACTAAATTCTCTTTATTTAGCAAAACTCTGTTTTGCATTAGCTTAAACTTTTAAAAAATATAAAATAACAATCTGTACTGTAAAGATCGAATGCAACCCTAATGAGACATTTCACTGATTCTACGCTGTTAAAGATTTTCAAATCAATGCCTGAGTTGATAAAAAAGACAGATTTGTCTTAAAGTTCCGGTTGTTTTACATAAGACGTGGCGTGAGACTAAGACAGTCAGAAAAAACATTATTCACTATGAGAAAGAAACACTTACTACCTTTAATGGCGCTTTGTTTCCTCTTTGCAAGCGCTTATCTTTTTGGAAGCCCGGTGCTAAAGTCCGATGAGAATAGGCAAAATTACCAGCGGGCACCGCAAGAAGGGACTAATGTCTCAGGAACCATCAGTAGTAATACCACCTGGCCTCTTGCCGGTAGTCCCTATACCGTAACCGGGAATATTACTGTTAATCCTAATGTTACCCTCACTATTCAGCCGGGCGTAGTGGTACAGTTCAATCAAAATCGTTACATTGAGGTGCGGGGCACCATGAATGCAAATGAAGTAACCTTTACCGGAAATATGGGTGTCACCAAGGGCTTTTGGGATGGGCTGTATGTTTCATACACCTCATATGGTCCGGGTACTATCAATTTAACCAACAGCCTGGTTGAGTATGCAAAGAACATCAATATTCGAAAAGGAGAGCTGACTGTTACCGGTTCGCAGATTCGGGATTTGAGCGGTTCAATTTTAATTCAAAGAGAAGGTGAGCTCACTATTGATAACACAGAAATAAAAGATTGTAATTATCCGATAGTTTTTGAGGGGCCGGGGAAACTCAATACCGGAGAGAACCTGGTGTTTGATAATGTAAATGACTATATAAATATTAATTTTAGTGCGCTAAATCAGGATTTTGAATTGAGTGAAGAGATTGTTCCCTATTATGTGAGTAGTGATTTGACGGTATCTAGTGGTTCTGATTTTCAAATAGGGAAGGGAGTTGTACTCAATTTTGCCAACTACAACAGGATAACGGTGAGTAACGGGTCTATAAATGCGATAGGAACGGAAGATGAACCCATTGTTTTTCAGAAAAATGTAAGTGCGAATTACTACTGGTATGGAATTACTATTAATGGTAATGAAAATGATGCCGGAACAATTTTGAAGCACTGTATTATTAGAGATACTGCCAACTCAACGAATGCTCCTGCTATTAGGCTGATTAACTCCTCAGCATCGGTAGAAAACTGTGAATTTAGCAATAACTATTACAACCTGGTGCTTGAAGCGGGTGGAAGTCCGGTAATTTCTAATTCTCTGTTTGGTGAAACCCGTAATGTATCAGCAAATCCTTATAATATTACTATGGAAGCGAGCGTGATGCCGCAATTTACAAATAACACCATTGAGTTTAATGATAAAGAGCTGCGTGGTATTGCCATAAAAGCTTCTACCATTTCAGGTAAAGAAGTTGAGCTGAAAAAACTTAATTTTAATGGAATTGAAAATATCACCTATATACTGAATGGAAGCACAACCGTTGCGGCAGATTCAAAGTGGGAGATTGAACCGGGTGTAGTGATGAAGTGGGGGTCTTACTCTTATGAGATTCGGGCGGATGGTCAGTTCATTGCCATTGGGACTGAAGCAGAACCTATCGTATTTACAAGTCTTGCAGATGATAACTATGGAAATCCGCTCGACACAGAGAATGATGGAGTTAAGAATGTGTCGATAAATAGTGGCGGAAGAATTTATATGCAAAGTATTGATGCAGTATCTAAAATAGAGAAATGTAAAGTCTTATACGGTGGCTACTCAACCGGCTATCGATCTGTGTATGCCTATGAAAATAATGTGATCAATGATTGTGAGATTAAATACTCAACCAATGGAGTCTACTATCAAAAAAATGCTGTAGTCTCCAATAACCTCTTTGAAGGAACTACTTATCCTTTAAACTATGGGATAAGTAATGGAAATCCTGTACTTAGTGGTAATACACTGGTGAATGTTTCAAATCATGGTATAGTGTTGTATGATCAGCTGATTGATAATGAGGTAACGCTGAAAAAAGTTGCTTTTGCCGGCATGGATAATACTCCTTTCATTTTGAACAATACCCTGAAAGTAACAGCAAACCAAAGTTTAACTATTGAACCGGGTGTTATTGTTAAGTCGCTCAGTTTTGGCAGTCAAGCTGTTTTGGTCGATGGTAAGTTGCAGGCCATTGGAACTAAAAATGAGAAAATCATTTTTACATCAATTCACGATGACTCTGTAGGCGGAGATACCAATAATAATGGTACAAGCTCAATACCGGAAAATAATGACTGGCGCGGTATTAGTTTTAGCAATTTATCGAATGGCAAGGACAATGTTTTGAAAAACTTAGAAATTCATTACTCCGGGAATAGTTATGTGGACGGAAGTACGACCTACGCTCCTCTTGGGATATCGAATTCTGATCTGTTAATTGACTCGGTTTTGATCAACGCTTCTTATTATTATGGTATTGCTGTTTTTGGTAATAATGCAGCCCCCGAAATTAAAAATACAACTTTTAGAAATATAAGTGGAGAACCAGTTTATATGGATATGTTCTCTAACCCAACCTTTGAAGAGAATATCTCACTTGTAAATACGCCAAATGTGGCTTTACGAATTCGGGGAGGCACAGTGGAGGGAACAGTTCCGCTGAGAAATTTTGCCGGTTATTACCCTATAACTTATATTACGGCCGGAACGATGACGATTAATAATGAATTAACAATTCCTGCCGGGCTCACTTTTAAAGGAGAAGCGCGTTGGAACGTAAACGGTAAAATTAATATTCTGGGTACAACTGCAGATCCGGTGGTGTTTACAACTTACGAAGATGATGATTATGGTGTGCCGGCTGATTCGCAATCCAATGGTAATACCAGCAGAAATCAGTATGGTTCGTATTTTGTTTTTTCAGCTTCTTCCAATGATGCAAGTACAATTACTAATGCCATTTTCAAATACGCCTATGCAATCCCTGTTCAGTTAACAAATAGTTCCCCTACAATAAGTAATAACTATTTTGGTGATTTCACAAAAGTAGCTGTTTCGATTAAAGGAAACAGTGCTCCTGTGTTGGATGATAATACGTTCGATAATGTATCCTACCCGATGGAAATATCCACCTTGAACTATCCTGCCTCAACAGAAAATAATATCATTTCCGGGAGTACAGGGCGAGGTATTCTTATTATAAATGAAACTTTAACTCAAGATGCAACGCTTCAAAAACGTGATTTTGCCGGTTATGAGAATATCCCATACGTATTAAGCAATTATACAGTTGGTTCTTCTGCAAAATTGACTATTCAGCCCGGAGTAATTCTAAAGTTCCTGAATAATGGACAATTAAATGTACGTAATGGTCTGATAGCGAATGGAGGTAATAATATTGAAGATGCTATCATTTTCACCTCAATTTATGATGACTTTTATGGAGGGGATACTCAAAATAACGGTGTAACGAGCTTGAGCGATAGGGGATGGTATGGAATTATGTTTTATGAGGAATCAGTTGATGCTGACTGTATAATTAATAATAGCTTTATAAAGCATGCGTCTTATCAGTTTACGGCAGGCACTCATCGAGGTGCGGTAACCCTGGAAAGTTCATCACCAACGATTACCAACACTCGTTTTGAAAACAATTTATACGGAGTGTTTTCGAGAGGCGCTTCTTTCCCTGTAATAGAAAACTGTGACTTTTCAAGTATGAACCCATCTAGCTCATTTGCCCTGCTTAATCAAAACAATGCTGTGACTTTAACTGCTGAAAATTGCTGGTTTGGACATGAATCCGGTCCCCGGCACGCCTCTAACCCCGATGGTGAGGGTGAAAGAGTTTCAGATTATGTGGAGTTTACCCCATTTGCGTCTTCCTTGCAAAAAGCTGCTATTGGAGATGTTAGTTATAATGGTTCCTTAACCTCTTATGATGCCTCGTTAATTTTACAACATGTAGTTGGAAATATAAACCTGAGCAACAAACAACAGGAGGTGGCTGATGTAAACAGTAGTGGAAGTATCAACTCGCTGGATGCATCATGGATTTTACAGTATAATGTTGGATTAATCTACTCTTTTGCACAGGCACCTTCGCCTT
>CAYPPC010000172.1:0-6751 GCA_964412435.1 uncultured Paludibacter sp. | reverse complement strand
GGTTTACATCGATGAATGGGCAGAAAATGTGGTGTGGGAGCAGGATATCAGCCAGCTTTCATCGCTGCTGCAAGGTGAAGCCTACATCGGCGTATTTATCGACAGCTGGACAGATGAGGGCTATTTGGTCAGTGCCGAACTGAATTACAAAGAGAGCAAAGTGCGTCAGGATAAATTGCCTAAACGCCATATTGAACCGCTGATTAATACGGTTTACTATTTAGGACAATCCATTCCGGACATTTTCTCGAGAAAGGATATTGAAATCCCTTTTCATATCCCCAAAAAGGCAAAAAACGTAGCTCTGTACTATATCACTACGGGACATGGAGGCCACTCCGGCGGTGATGAGTTTGTGAAAAAAGAGAATATCATCTATCTGGATAATGAGGTGGTTCACCGCTTTATTCCCTGGCGCAGTGACTGTGCCTCTTTTCGCCGCTTCAACCCCTCCACAGGAGTGTGGCTGCGCAAGCGCACTGCATCCTACATCAGTCCCGATGGATACGCCGAAAAAGAGGTGGAGGAGCCACTCGGTTCGTCTGATTTATCGCGCTCCAACTGGTGTCCGGGCAGCCAGGTTGAACCTGTGATGATTCCGCTGAAAAACATTGAAACCGGCAACCATATATTGAAAATTAGCATTCCCGAAGCACAGCCGGCCGAAGATGATAAACTGAACCACTGGTTGATTTCGGCCTATTTAGTCTGGGAAGAGTAAAACTGAAAAGCGATATATAAGATAAAAACTATGAATATATTAATTCTTGGAGGAGGCGGTCGCGAACATGCACTGGCCTGGAAAATAGCTCAAAGCCCTAAACTTGGAAAACTTTTTATTGCTCCCGGCAATGCGGGAACAGGCAACTCAGGCACCAACATCCCGGTGGCTGTGAATGATTTCGAAGGCATCAGACAGGCCGTTATTGAAAACAAGATTGACCTGGTGGTGGTGGGCCCCGAAGATCCGCTGGTGAACGGCGTGGTTGATTTTTTTGAAGCTGATAAAGCACTGAAAGAGATTCCGGTGGTGGGTCCCAATAAAGTGGCTGCACAATTGGAAGGAAGTAAAGACTTTTCAAAAGCTTTTATGGTTCGCCATAACATCCCCACAGCAAAATATCTGAGCGTTTCCGAAGAGAACATCGCCGAAGGTATCAGTTTTCTGAAAGCCATGGAGGCACCTTATGTGCTGAAAGCGGACGGACTGGCAGCCGGCAAAGGTGTGCTGATTATTGATCAATTCGACGAAGCAGTGGAGGAGCTTGAAAATATGCTGAGCGGTAAGTTTGGCGCAGCAAGCAGTACGGTTGTTATCGAAGAGTTTCTTTCAGGCATCGAATGCTCTGTTTTTGTGATTACCGATGGAAAGGATTACAAGATTTTGCCGGAGGCGAAAGATTATAAACGCATCGGTGAAGGCGACACCGGATTGAACACCGGAGGAATGGGCGCCGTGTCACCAGTGCCCTTTGCCAACGATGAATTCATGCAAAAAGTAGAAGAGCGCGTCATCAAACCGACCGTAGAAGGGCTTCAGAAAGATAGTATTGTTTACAAAGGATTTA
The DNA here is from genome assembly GCA_964412435.1 of uncultured Paludibacter sp. Taxonomy (GTDB): domain Bacteria; phylum Bacteroidota; class Bacteroidia; order Bacteroidales; family Paludibacteraceae; genus UPXZ01. The sequence continues at coordinate 5,183 of CAYPPC010000172.1, read as the reverse complement.
TCTTTTTCGGAATGATAAAGGTCAACAATGAGCCTTATGTGATTGAATACAATGCCCGCATGGGTGACCCCGAAACAGAGGTGGTGATGCTCCGGCTGAAATCAGATTTTGTGGACCTGCTCGAAGGAGTAGCTGAAGAGAACTTAGCCGGAAAAATCGTGGAGTTTGATGATCGTCACGCTGTCACAGTAATGTTGGTTTCCGGCGGATATCCCGAAGAGTTTGAGCGTGGAATTGAGATCAGCGGCCTTGAAGATGTTGACAACAGCATCGCATTTCATGCCGGCACCCGGCAGGAAAACGGAAAAGTGCTTACCAATGGCGGACGGGTTATTGCTGTCAGCTCTTACGGCACAAGCAAAGAGGAGGCGCTGCAACACTCCTTTGAAAATGCAGAGAGAATTAAGTATGATAAAAAATATTTCAGACGTGATATAGGTTTTGACCTTTAAGAGCGTTGAATAATTATAGAAAGTGTAGATGATATGGCAAAAATTTTGGTAATTGATGATGAAAGAAGTATCCGGAATACAATGAAGGATATTCTGGAGTTTGAGAAACATAAAGTGGTACTCGCCGAAAACGGACGCGTAGGGCTCGATACAGCTGTCAATGAGAAGTTCGATCTGATCTTCTCTGACATCAAAATGCCCGAGATGGATGGTATTGAGTTTCTGGAAAATCTCAAAGCAGAGGGTGTTGAAACGCCCGTTGTGATGATTTCCGGACACGGGAATATTGACACCGCCGTGGAGTGCATCAAAAAAGGGGCTTTTGATTTTATTGAAAAGCCGATTGACCTCAACCGCCTGCTGGTGACCGTGCGCAATGCACTTGACAAAAGCAATCTGGAGGCAGAGACTAAAACCTTGAAGAAAAAGGTGGTTACCCGCAACCAGATGATTGGAAAATCAAATGCGATTGAAGAGGTGCGCGAAATGATCGGAAAAGTAGCTCAAACCGACGCCCGGGTACTTATCACCGGCGCCAACGGTACCGGAAAAGAGGTAGTGGCCCGGCTGCTCTATGAAAACAGCAACCGCTCACAGGCTCCTTTTGTGGAGGTAAACTGTGCTGCCATCCCTTCCGAGCTGATCGAAAGTGAGCTTTTCGGACACGAAAAAGGTTCGTTTACCTCGGCACACAAACAGCGTATCGGAAAATTTGAGCAGGCTAACAACGGCACGATATTCCTCGATGAAATCGGAGATATGAGTCTTTCTGCCCAGACAAAAGTGCTTCGTGCACTGCAGGAAAATGAGATCTCCCGCGTCGGCAGTGACAAAAACATCAAAGTGAACGTACGTGTGTTTGCCGCCACCAATAAAGACCTGAAAGAGGAGATTGAGAAAGGTAATTTCCGCGAAGACCTTTTCCACCGTCTCAATGTAATTCCGATTCATGTGCCCACCCTCGATGAGCGCAAAGATGACATCCCGCTGCTGGTCGATTTTTTCACAGAGCAGATCTGCAACGAGCAGGGAATTCCGGTGAAAGATTTCGATCCCAAAGCAATTAAAGCACTGCAGGAGAGAGTCTGGCCCGGCAATATCCGCGAGCTTCGCAATGTGGTAGAACGTCTGATTATTTTGGGCGGTAATAAAATTTCAAAAGAAGATGTAGAACGTTTTTCATAAATAATTAAAGAGAGAGTATGAAAGCTATCAAAGAACTTAGAATTGCTGTATGCAACGACCACGCCGGCTACGACATGAAAAAAGCGATCGTTGACCACCTGACACTGCAGGGCGTAAAAAGAGTAGAGGATTTCGGCTGCCACTCCACCGAGAGTTGCGACTACCCCGACTATGCACACCCGATGGCAGCGGCTGTAGAGGCCGGAGAGTATGATTTTGGTATCTCCATTTGCGGCACCGGTAACGGCATCAGCATGGTGGCTAACAAACATGCCGGCATCCGTGCAGCACTCTGCTGGGATGTGGAGCTGGCCCGTCTGGCCCGACTGCACAACGACGCCAACGTACTTTCACTGCCGGGGCGCTTTGTCTCTTTAGAACAGGCTCTCGAAATGGTTGATGTATTCTTCTCCACTGAATTTGAAGGAGGAAGACATATTGCAAGAATCGAGAAAATACCGATTAAATCATAGTTTTCTCTCCAAATAAAATATTAATGTATTGCAAAGTCCTCCGGGCTTTGCAATATCTGTTTTCAAAGAATCTCTAATTCAAAGGTTCCGGCAACTGTTTTCTCTTGTCTGAGCTTGAATAATTCAAATTGATATGACTGAAATTTCATCCATTGGCGAATTCGGACTGATCAAAAGACTCACCGAAAAATTCCCACTCAATAATGAATCGACACACTATGGCGTGGGCGACGATGCTGCCGTTCTCGACTACCGGGAGAAACAGGTACTTGTGACCACAGACCTGCTGCTCGAGGGTATTCATTTTGATCTTACCTACGCGCCCCTGAAGCACCTGGGCTACAAAGCGTGTGTGGTTAATTTTTCGGATGTTTATGCGATGAACGGACAGCCGAAGCAGATCACCGTTTCCCTCGGGATATCCAAACGATTTACTGTTGAGATGCTCGAAGAGTTTTATGCCGGCATCCGGCTGGCCTGTGAAACCTACGGCGTGGATCTGGTTGGCGGCGATACCACCGCTTCTCTCACCGGATTCACCATCAGCATCACCTGCATGGGTGAAGGTGAGAAAGGAAAAATCATCTACCGCAACGGTGCCAAAGAGAACGACCTGATTTGTGTCTCCGGCAACCTCGGCTCAGCCTATATGGGCTTGCAGCTGCTGGAGCGCGAGAGAATTGTTTTTCAGGGTCAGACAGAGAATGTTCAACCCGATTTCACCGGGAAAGAGTATATCCTGGAGCGACAACTGAAACCTGAAGCCCGGAAAGATATTGTAGCTGCCCTGGCTAAACACAACATCACCCCCACAGCTATGATGGATATTTCGGACGGATTATCGTCGGAATTGATGCATATCTGCACACAAAGTGAGGTGGGTTGCCGGGTTTATGAAGATAAAATCCCCATCCATATTCAGGCGGCTGAAATGGCGGAAGAGCTCAACTTCAATATTGTAACTGCAGCACTCAACGGCGGTGAAGATTATGAGCTGCTTTTCACCGTATCCATCGATGATTATGACAAAATTCTGAAAATGGAGAATGTCGGTATTGTAGGACATATCACTAAAAAAGAGCTGGGGATCCATCTGGTTGGCCGCGAAGGGGAAGAAATTCCTCTGCAGGCACAGGGCTGGAACTCACTCGAATAAATTGTATCAACTTATCATTTCTAAAAATTAAAAATATGCGTAAGTCACTTAACATACTTCTCGTTTTTCTATTATCCTTCCATTTTGCCGGTGCCACCGGGCTGAAGGTAATTCCCCGGCCCAACCAAGTGCAAATGGCAGAAGGCGAGTTTCAATTAAACAAAAGCACTTCACTCCATTTCGACGGAGTCAAAAAATCTTCCAAACGTCTGCTTACCGACTACTTTATCGAAGCAGGCTTTGTACTCGGCTCGCAGAGCAGCAGCAAACAGCAGATTGTGTTGAAAGTGAGTAATAATCCGGGCGGATTCAACTCTGATGAAGCCTACCGGCTGGAGGTTACTCCTACCCGCATTGAGTTGATTTCACCGACAGAGAAAGGACTTTTCTATGCTTTACAAAGCTTGATTCAGCTGCCGGATGAGAGAAAGATTACAGCACTCAAAATAGAGGACTCACCCCGTTTTGCTTACCGCGGAATGCACATTGATGTGAGCCGCCATTTTGTATCGGTAGATTTTCTGAAAAAGCAAATTGATATGATGGCCCGGCTGAAAATCAACCATTTTCACTGGCACCTGACCGATGGTCCGGGTTGGAGACTGGAGATTAAAAAATATCCTCTGCTCACCCAGAAAGCAGCATGGCGCACACACGAAACCTGGAAAGATTGGTGGGCAACCAATCCCCGCGAATATGTGGACATTCGCAGCGGCAAAGAGGCCTACGGTGGGTTTTACACCCAAAAAGAGGCTCGTGATATTGTTCGCTACGCTGCTGAGCGCCACATCACCGTGATTCCTGAAATTGAGATGCCCGGACATTCAGAAGAGGTATGCGCTGTTTATCCGGAGCTCTCCTGTGCCGGCGAGCCATACAAGCAGAGTGAAGTGTGTATCGGCAATGAACAAACCTTTAAGTTTTTTGAAAATGTGCTTAAAGAGGTGATGAAAATTTTCCCCTCAGAATATATCCATATTGGCGGCGATGAGGCTGAAAAACATCACTGGAAAGAGTGTGAAAAGTGTCAGGCACGCATGAAAGCCGAGGGACTCAAAGATGAAAATGAGCTGCAGAGTTATATGATCCGCCGCATTGAAAAGTTCCTGATCAAGAACAAACGCAAGCTGATCGGCTGGGATGAGATTCTGGAGGGTGGTCTCGCACCGGAAGCCACGGTGATGTCGTGGCGCGGTGAAGAGGGCGGTATCAAAGCGGCCAAAAGCGGCCACGATGCCATCATGACTCCGGGCAGCCACATGTATTTTGACAGTTACCAGGCCAACCCGGCCACGCAACCGGAAGCCATTGGCGGATTTCTCCCCTTAGAGAGAGTTTACAGCTACGATCCGGTTCCGGCAGCCTTAAGTGCCGATGAATCCAAACATATCTTAGGGGTGCAGGCCAATCTCTGGGCTGAGTATATCCCCACAGAACCCCATTATGAGTATATGCTTTATCCGCGTATGCTCGCACTTGCCGAGGTGGCGTGGACAGAGAAAAGCAATAAGGAGTGGTTCGATTTCAGACGCCGCGCCAATGGCTTTATCCCATTTTTGCAGAAGAAAGGTTACAACCCATTTACCCTCTCAACAGAAGTTGCTTTCGAGCACCGGGTGGACAGTGTCGATAAGGCTATTTTAGTTACACTCGCCACAGAAAGGCATGGAATGGATATTCGCTATACCACCGATGGAAGCGAGCCTAACTCTACATCGGATATTTACAGTCGCCCGGTAGTGGTGAAGGATTCAGCGCTGATTTCTGCCCGGCTCTTCTCCGGTTCCAAAGCGGTGGGTGAGGTCACTTCTAACCGCTTCGATTATCACCTCGGCATCGATAAAAACATCACTTATCATATCCCTGTAAACAAATACTATCCCGCCTCCGGCGAAAAGTCGCTGATTGACGGTGAGC
>CAYPPC010000171.1:0-6765 GCA_964412435.1 uncultured Paludibacter sp. | reverse complement strand
CCACCCTTTTTCAGCACGCTGAAGCTGATGGAGTTGGTGAGTCCGATGGTGGGCATATAAAAACTCATGGCCAGTAACAGCACCCAGAAAAAAGGAATCGGGGCATCAATGGTTGGCAGAAATAACATGGTGGCACCAAAGAAGAGATGCAGCAGGGCATAGACATAGTTGGCTTTCCACTTATCGGCAATGATTCCAAAAAGGGTGGGCATCACGATGGATGCAAAACCCATGGTAGAAAAAACGAGCCCAAATTGAGCTCCGTTCCACTGCTTCTCTACGAACCCGTAATGACCGAGGGTCATCATCCAGGCGCCCCAGACAAAAAACTGGAGGAAGTTAATTACAATCAGTTTGAGTTTTATGTTCATGATGTAAATTTAAAGTGCAATAAAATAATGGATTGAATATCACTAAAATATAAAGGGGGAATTTACTCTCTTTTTTCCATTTCGTCGCGAATAAGCGCTGCTTTCTCGTAGATCTCTTCCTCTACAGCTTTGTCAAGAAGTACCTGCAATTGCTCTATGCTGAGCATTTTTAGATTTTCGCTGTTTACTTCCTCGAGTTGGAGCGATTGAGGCACGGGACTCTCCGGAGATGCGGTTTCACTCTCTTCACCCATCACCACACCTACTGTGTCCAGTATGTCGGAGTCGATAAACATCGGAGCGTCGCTTCTGATGGCCAGAGCGATAGCATCAGAGGTGCGGGCATCAATGATAACCGGTGTTTCTCCCTGAAGCAGATAGATTTCAGAGTGGAAAATATCATTGGCCATTTTATAAATCACCACCTTCTGTACTTTTGCGTGCAGCTCTTTAATGATGCTGCTCATCAGATCGTGCGAAAGCGGTCTGGGAGGTTTGGTATTGTTCAGATGAAGCGCGATGGACTGGGCTTCAGACTCGCCGATTAACACCGAAAAACGACGACGCCCACCACCTTGCTCAACCAGAACGAGCGAGTAGGTCCCGCCCAGCGACTGGTTGTAAATCATCCCTGCTATGTGAATTTCTATTTCGTGTGCCATTTTAACTTGGTGTTAATAGGTTTGCACTACAAATATAAGCTTTTTTTGATAAAATACATTGTTCCGCGGGGAAATTTCCATTTTGTTGAAAAATGAGCAGGTGCTGCACCCTTTATTGTTTTCATTTTTTGGGGAAGAATTGGAAAAATAGTTGTAATTTTGTTATCTTACAGAATTAATTTTAGAGGAGAAAAGATGACAAAAAAGAGAACATCCAATGTGGTGATAAGGAACAGACGGGCAACATTTGACTATGAAATACTGGAGCGTTATGTGGCCGGGATTCAACTTTTCGGTACCGAAATCAAGTCGATACGGGATGGTAAAGCGTCACTCACTGAAACTTATTGCACCTTTATTAAAAACGAACTTTGGGTGAAGAATATGAATATCTCCACCTACTTTTTCGGCAGCTACAATAATCACGAGCCGCGCCGCGACCGCAAATTGCTGTTGCAGCGCCGTGAACTGAATAAACTGATCCGGGCTACCAAAGAGACCGGTAATACCATTATACCCACCAAACTCTTTATCAACGAAAGGGGCTTAGCCAAAATGGAAATCGGACTGGCACGCGGTAAAAAAATGCACGATAAGCGACAGTCACTGCGTGAAAAAGATGACCGCCGCGAAATGGACCGGATGAGAAAGATGGATTACTAGGGAGGGGTGAACGAGAGTTTTCTTGATGATTTCGTTTAATTTGAGGATAAGAGGTAGGTTTGATTGTTGAAAAAGTTAAATATCAAAAATAATTTGATGTTGTTTTGTTTATCTGTGAAAAATGTAATTACTTTGTAGTTACACGAAAGGGGTTAATTATGGAAATACCTATTATAAATATTGGAAACTCTAAAGGAATTAGAATCCCTAAGACTATCTTAGAACAGTATAAAATTACAGATCGGGTTGAGTTGATTTTTGAAAAGGGAAGAATTATCTTAAAAGCAAAAAACGAACCAAGGCAAGGTTGGGATGAAGCTTTCAAGGCAATGCGAGCCGATTGTGAAGATGAGTTGTTAATCGATGATGTATTTGACGATGAAACTTTTGAAGAATGGAAATAAGTCAGTATGAGTTAGTTGTAGTAAACCTAGACCCTACGATTGGTAGCGAGATTAGGAAAACGCGCCCGTGCGTTGTAATATCTCCAAATGAAATGAATCGTAATCTTAATACATTGGTAATTGCACCATTAACAAGTAGTTTGAAAACTTATCCGACCAGAGTTAGCATCACTCAACCAAATGCAAAAGGACAAGTGGTTTTAGATCAGATAAGAACTATTGATAAACTTCGTGTATTAAAAATAATTGGCAAGCTTTCACACGAAGAGATTGAAGCTGTAAAGAGTACTATTCGTGAGACTTATGTAGATTGATGAAGGCAAATGAGGTTTGCTGCAAACAAATTTAAATCATAAAAAAGCTAACTAAACTGAGAAGTTTTAGTTAGCTTTTTCTGTTGCCTTAGTGGCGATCTATGCATTCATCTTAAATGTGTTTCTGCTACGCAAAAATGAACGGTAGCCGTAAATTGCCACAACAATAAAGCTGATAAAGGGCAAAATAAAGGATATATTCACTGCCGGAATATTAAATATCGTGCCCATATCGATGATGCGGGCTTGCAGTGGCGGCAAAACAGAACCTCCAAGAATGGCCATAATCAGCCCGGCTGCACCAAATTTGGCATCGTCGCCCATGCCTTTGAGAGCGATACCGTAAATGGTGGGGAACATCAGCGACATACAGGCTGAAATACCCACCAAAGAGTAAAGTCCGTATATATCCTGCAGGAAAATAGTACCGAGCGTGAAGGCACCTCCTGCCACGGCTAAAGTTGCCAGCAGCCTGCCGGGGTTAAAGTATTTTAATAAGAAAGTGGCAACAAAACGACTTACTAAAAAGATGATCATCGCCACAATATTATAGCGCTGCGAAAGTACTTCAGCTTCGATTTCACTCATCCCCTGATTCATAAATACACGTGTGCCGTACTGGATAATAAAAGTCCACACCATGATTTGTGCACCTACGTAGAAAAACTGTGCTATTACTCCCTCACGGTAGTTGGGGATAGAAAATATGCGTTTGAGCGTGGGGAAAAAATTAATCTCTTTAGACTGATCCTGGTTGCGTGGCATACTTGTAAACCGAATCAGCAGCCACATGCCCAGAATCACCAGGCCAATGATCAGATAAGGTTTTATCAGAATGCTCAGGTCATGATTTTTGACCGCTTCAAACTCAATATCACTCAAAAGTGCGCGCTGGGCAGTATCCATCGGATCCAGTTTGGCCTGGATAAAGTTCATAGCCACGTACATGCCCAGCAGGGAGCCCATGGGGTTAAATGACTGTGCAAAATTGAGTCGCCGGGTAGCGCTCTCCTCTTTACCCATCGATAAAATATAGGGGTTGGCACTGGTTTCCAGAAATGAGAGTCCGGAAGTCAGAATAAAATAAGCCAAGAGAAAAGGATAGTATTGTCCGCTCATTTTGGCCGGGAAAAACAGAAATGCTCCAACGGCATAAAGCCCTAAACCGAGCAAAATACCCGCTTTATAGGAATATTTCCGAATAAAAATAGCGGCCGGAAATGCCATGGCGAAATATCCGCCATAAAAGGCCATTTGTACCAGTGCACCGTCGGTAACACTCATCCGGAAAATCTTAGAAAATGCCTTCACCATGGGATTGGTGATGTCATTTGCAAAGCCCCAAAGTGCAAAACAGGCAGTAATCAGAATAAAAGGAATCAGAAAATTCTCTCCATTTTCGCCAATCAACAGGCCGTCTTTCTTTTTGTTTGTCATGATTTTATTGGTCCCCTAATTCCCTGTGGGAATGCTCTATGCAGAAATTATGTGATTAAAAAATGAGTGTTGCTGCTCAGTTGAATAAAAATATCTTTCTGTAATCTTTTGGGGAGCTAAAAATTAATTGATTATTAGTTAAAACAGATGTTTCTTTAGTTTTATTGTATCCTGCCACAAGTTTTTATTTTGCGGATGGAATGATTCAAAGGAAAAACTGTTGCGGATAATTTGATGTGCTTCTGCCCAGTTTGCCAGTTTTTCTCCGGCAATCATTTGTTGCATGATGTTGCCGAGTGCAGTTCCTTCAGTCAGCCCGGTGATGATCTCCTTGCCGGTGGCATCGGCAATAAATTGATTTAGTAGTTGGTTCTTACTTCCTCCGCCTACGATGAAAATCTGTTCGATTTTCCGTTCGGTAACAGCCTCCATTTTCTCGAGTACAATGCTGTATTTAATTGCCAGTGATTCCAGTACGCAACGCACAAATTCACCTTTAGTCTCAGGTTCCGGTTGCCCGGTATCGCGACAAAACTGTCGGATAGTATCGCCCATTTGGACCGGATTGGAGAATAGCGGATCATCGCTGTTAACGAGCGAACGGAAGGGTGTCGCTTCTGCAGCTTCCGCCAGCAAATCATCATATTCGGGAGCTTTTCCCTCTTCCGCTTTCCACTCCGCTATCAGGCGTTGCAGCAACCAAAGTCCGGTGATGTTGCGCATCAATAAAATTTTATCATCTACACCGCCTTCATTAGTAAAATCGTTGGCAAGAGCATCAGCGGTTAGCACCGGTTTTTCACTTAATATACCTAAAAGTGACCAGGTGCCGCTGCTCAAAAAGGCCTGATTTTCACCAGCAAGTGGAATTGCACCAATGGCACTGGCGGTATCGTGTGAGCCTACGGCAAAAACAGGTACTTCACCGGCGCCGGTCTCTTCAGCCAGCTCGGTGCTAAGTTTCCCTACAACTTCTCCGGGAAAAATTAGCTTCTGCATCCGGTCTTGCGGCAGACTTAGTTTAGTAAATAGGGAGTCGTCCCATTTTTTTGTTTCAGCATTCAGCAGTTGCGATGTTGAGGCAATGGTATATTCGTTATGCGTTTTTCCGGTGAGGAAGTAGTTGATCAGATCCGGCATAAATAGCAGTTTTTCGCTGTTTTTAAGCGCCGGATCACTGCTGTTTTGTTGTGCAAAAAGCTGAAACAGCGTATTTATCTCCATCAATTGAATACCGGTGCTTTCATATAGTTCTGCTTTCGAAACAACCCGGTCAATCTGTTCGGAAGTACCCTCGGTACGGCTGTCGCGATAGGCTACCGGATTGCCGATAAGTTTGCCGGAACTATCTAACAGTCCGTAATCCACGCCCCAGGTGTCCACACCGATTCCGCGTAAAGTGTAGCCCTTTTGCACGGTGAGTGCAATTGCTTTTTTGATGTTTTCAAAAAGCGACAGGAAATTCCAGTGCAGTGTGCCGGCAAGTTTTACCGGATTGTTCTCGAAGCGATGAATCTCATCCAGTTCTATTTGCCCACTGTTTATATAGCCAATAATTCCCCGACCGCTTCCGGCGCCCAGGTCAATGGCGAGATAAACTTCCTTGTTGGATAAGTTGTTTTTCATATTTATTTCAAACAATTGGGTAGCATTTCTAAAAATGGCACACAATTGTTGTAATTCAGTTCATAATAATTGACTCCTAAATTAATAGTGTCGTAGTATTTAGCCTGATTGGTCTTGTAATACTCTTCTGAAGGGATTTTCCAGAAGTCATGCCCCAGTTTTTCCGCGATAAACCATTTCTCAAGTAGTCGCGCAGCACGGCCGTTTCCATCCCTAAACGGGTGAATGTGAGCAAAGTGAAGATGAATAAAGGCTGCGAAATAGAATGCTTCTATATTTGTAAGCTCCTGTGAAAGTAATTCGTTGATATCCAGAAAGAGTGTTTTCATTTCTCTTTTCACAAACTCAGGTTCTATCGCCATGTAAGCTAAACCGGATTTTCCAAAAACACCCACTTGCTCTACACGGTATCGGCCTCGCTTACTTTCGATGAGTAAAGACTTTGAAAGTAGTTGATGACAGTACAGAAAATTCTCCTCATTCAGCCGGTTATTTTGAGCAAACTCGTAAGCTTGAATCAGATTTTCAATCTCTTCAATCTCTTTTCCTGTCTTGAATTTGTCTTTATTCAGCTCATAATTCATAAAAGAGTTCAGGTCGATACTGTTTCCTTCGATATTAGAAGAAAAAACAGCCGAGCTTTTTGTTAAATACTCGAAACCACCCCGATTATCTGAGAAGTCAAAACTGTCAATCAGTTTGGGTATCTCATTCCCAATCAGAGCTGCAAATTTGTCTAAGTATTTCCTTTCTGTTACTCGCATGGTACCTTTTTCTTTCAACACAAAGATACAGATTTTTAAGGCTGAAACGTTCTGAAATCCAATAAAAACCTAAGCTTTCGGCGTTTTTCCTAATACATAAATCTCCAGATCTTCTATCTCTTGTGGTGTTAGGGTTTCATAGTTTCCTTCACCGACGTTGACGATAATGCTGCATCCAAATTCAAAAAACATCGCTTTTTGAAAAGCATCGTTAAAGTCTTTTCCGCAAACTACCTGACCGTGTTTGCTCAGAAGGCAGGCGTCGTGTTCGCGCAGTGCTTCGGTAACGGCTTTGGCCAGTTCCGGTGAACCGGGCCGATAGTAGGGCAGCACCGGAATATGCTTTCCGCAGTAAGCGGGCACTTCAGCTACTACGTTGAAATCGGTCGGTTTGTTTTTCATACAGGCGATGGTGGTGGCATATTTTGACTGAAAATGCAATACTACATTTACATCTTTGCGCTCACGCAAAACGCCCAGGTGGAATGAGCTCTCCATCGAAGGTTTGGGACCGTCGATGCGGG
>CAYPPC010000170.1:0-6808 GCA_964412435.1 uncultured Paludibacter sp. | reverse complement strand
ATCACCTCCATTTCGAGGTAGTCACGCACCAAAACAATCTGAGAGTTACCGCCCGAAACCAGCAGACAGAGAAAAGGAAACTTTGGAAATTTCTCGTCGGGCATACCTTTGCTGATAAAGTGAGCAAGCACATGCGCCTGCAGGTGATTCACTTCAACCAGTGGAATTTCTAGTGATTGTGAAAAACCTTTGGCAAATGAAGTGCCTACCAGCAGGGAGCCAAGCAGGCCGGGGCCACGTGTAAAAGCAACAGCCGAAAGCTCCTCTTTGTTCACACCCGCCTCTTTCAACGCCTCATGCACCACCGGAATGATGTTTTGCTGATGTGCTCTGGAGGCGAGCTCCGGCACCACACCACCATATTTTTCATGAACCTTCTGCCCGGCAGTAATATTTGACAAAATAAGATTATCCCGCATTACGGCAGCAGAGGTGTCGTCGCAGGATGACTCAATAGCGAGTATGGTTATGTTATTATTCATTGTAATCCTGATAATCTTCGTAAAAATGTAAAACCACCAGATTGTAGTATGGTTTTTGTAACTGAAACATAGATTTACTATCTGCAAATCCGGAAGTTTTCGGGCTTTACCCTCAAAACGGTCGGAGAGGAGAGAAATTCTTTGCTTAGTTTTGCAAATTTACTCCAAATTAAGAACTTATGCGCCTGTTTGGGCCTATAAATCTTAAAAAAATGTTACTTTTGTAAGATAACCCTTGTAGACATTAAAAAGTTTGTTCAAATAACGCTTTATGTGCTGGGTGCCCTGGTGGCTGTTCCCTTGCTTTTAACACTCTTGCTATCTATTGGAAGAGTGCAAAATTTTGTTGCCCATAAAGCGAGCGATGCGCTTTCGGAAAAACTGGAGACTGATGTAGGTATAGGAAGCGTGCGCTATGTGCTGTTCAATAAATTTTCGTTCCGGGAGCTGCATGTCAATGATCTGAATGGTGAAACTCTCCTGGCTGCTGAAAAAGGCACGGCAAACTTTCACTTCTGGAAAATTTTTAAGAAGCAGCTTCTGATAGATGATATCTCTCTGAATGGAGTGGATGCCCGGCTGGCTATCGACAAAGAGGGTGTCTCCAACCTGAATTTTATCGTAGAGGCTTTTAGAAAGCCCAAGAAGGATAAAAAATCAGATCCGTTGGATTTCCGGATCGGAGAACTTACACTTAAAAACTCTTCTTTTAAGTTTGATAATTATCGTCGTGAAGCCATTGCAGATTCCAGCCGTTTTGACGGTAGTCATTTCCATTTCAAAAATATAAGCGGTAAATTTACCCTGCACCATTTGCAGGGCGACTCCCTGGCTGTTACTATTCATCAGCTTAGTACGGTTGAGAAGTCAGGCTTCACTGTGGATGGCTTGCAAACCTATGTAACCGGACTTCGTGATGGCTTTAGAATGCCCTCTTTGAGTGTTCAAATGCCCGGTTCTGAGGTGCGCCTTGACTCTGTGAAGATGGAGTATGACAGCATTGCCGACGTGAAAGATGTGCTGAATCTGGTGCACTGGAATGCTGAGATAAAGCCTTCCAAAGTGACTCTGGCTGATCTGGCCTGCTTCTATCCTAACTTTGCTAATCTGACCGACCCGGTAGATGTCAGCGGTGAGCTGAGAGGACGTATTTCCAGTTTTCAGGCAAAAAACTTAGATCTGGGATATCATAATACTTTCCTGCTCAAAGCCAATGTAGATATGAATGGTTTGCCCGAAATTGAGGATACATTCATTTATTGTGATGTGGAAGATTTACAGGTAAACCGGGCCGAGTTGCAGGACTTTGTGGCAAAAATTACCAATAAACCCTTTGTGCTGCCTCAGGAACTTTCCCGTCTGGGAAATGTGAAATATCAGGGGAATATCACCGGTTTCTTCAGCAATCTGGTGAGTTATGGCAGTCTGGTCACAGATGTGGGATCTTTGCGAACTGACATCTTGGTTCATTTTGAAAATAAAATGAAAGATTTCCGCTACAGCGGGACGGTGAAATCCGGTAATTTTCAGCTGGGGCGACTGCTGGCTAATAACACCTTTGGCAAAGCGGCATTCAAAATCAGCACTAATGGTACGAAACTCTATAAAAAACCGCTGCAAGGTCATGTGAGCGGTACACTGGATGAGTTTTTCCTGAATAAATACAGTTACCGGAACATCCGGGTTGACGGAGACTATGACGGTAACGGTTTTGAGGGGGATATGCAGATTAATGATCCCAATTTAACGGCCTGGTTTAGCGGTGTGGTTGACTTAACCGGCCAACTGCCCTTCCTCAATTTTGATCTGGCTGTTGACAGTGCTGATATTAATGCCCTGAAGCTGGTGGATCTCTATCCCGATTCGCGCCTCTCCTTCAGAGCCAATACAAACCTGCTGGGCAATTCGCTGGACAACATCAACGGCTTTTTGCTGTTTGACAGCATCCGTTTTGTTAACCGTGAGAAGGAATTGGCGCTTGAACTGCTCCTGCTCGAGTCGGAGATGCAGAATGGTTCAAGTTTTACTATCACATCAGATTTGCTAAACGCAGAATTTAGTGGCGACTTTAAATACAGCACTCTACCGGCCAGCTTCACCAATATGCTGCAGGTATATCTGCCGGCCATTTCAGGCAGTAAAGTGGCTGCGAGGGCGAAAGCACCTGCTGCCGGTAATGTTATCAACTTCGACATCAATATTAATAATATCGAAGAGCTGGCCGATGTTTTGGAACTCCCCTTTGCGGTGGACAACGACACTCATTTAAGCGGATTATTTGATGATAAAAGCGAGCTGATAGTACTCAACACTGAAATACCTGCCTTGAAAATTCGAAACAGCAAATTTGAGGACCTTATCTTCTCCTTCGACAATCTGGGAGAGCAACTCAACCTTGATCTCTACAGTGTGTTTTTGATGCCCAGCGACAAAATTGGCTTTAACTTCAAAAGTTCGGCTAACCGCGACTCCATCATGTCGAACCTGGCGTGGAACAATAATGACACCACTTTGTTTGCCGGCGAGCTGCAGGCACGGACCATATTTAGCAAAGAGGATGATAAAATGGTAGCTTCAATAGCTATGCTACCCACGCAGATAGCGCTGGCTGATGCAACCTGGACAGTGATGCCCTCTGTGATTGATTTTAAGCCGGATCATATTATCGATATTCGGCAGTTTGCTATCCGTAGTGAAGATCAGTATATCTGGGTAGATGGTGTAGCCTCGAAAGATATTAATGATGTGGTGAATGCTCAGCTTGAGAATGTTGATGTGGGATACATCCTCGATTTGGTTCGCCTGAAGGCAGTTTCACTCAGTGGGAAAACAACCGGACAGATTACGATCAGCAGTCTGCTGCACAAGCCTATTTTTGAATCTTCGCTATTTGTGCAAGGTGCTATGCTAAACAATTCTCCGATGGGTGATGCGGTGATTTATACCGGATGGAGTTCGGGAGACAGCGAACTGCTTGTTTCGGGAACTTTCACCGAAGGTGAAAATGTGACTCTGGCCAATGGTTCCTACTCTTTTGAAGAGGAGTCGCTCAACTTTGTGTTTGATGCCAATAGACTCAATATCGGATTTTTGGAGCGTTGGCTGGGAGCTGTTGCTCAGGATATTCAAGGGCGTGCCAGTGGAACCTTGCGTATGTCGGGTCCGGTAAAAAATATAGGTTTTGAGGGGAATATTTATGCTGAAGATGCATCGATGTCTATCGAGTTTTTGCAAACCCGCTACTCTTTTACCGATAGCATCCATATGAAGCGCGACGGCATCGAGCTGAAGAATATCACTGTTTTTGACAGTGAAAAAAACAGAGGAACGCTGAATGGCCGTTTCAGCCATGACGGCTCCTTCCAGAATTTCGATTATGATCTCCGCATTCGGGCCAATAATATGCTGGCGCTCAACACCACCGTGCAGGATAATGACCTGTTTTACGGAAAAGCTTATGCCACCGGTGATGTGCGTATTTCCGGTACTGATGAGGTGGTTAATATTGATGTGAATGTTACCTCTCAGCCCAAAACCAAAGTGTTTATATCGGCAGGAAGTGCTTCTGTAGCTAATGAAAATGACTTTATCACTTTTGTGAGTGTTGCTGATACATTGACATCGGAAAAGCCGGTGACTCAGGCAGCTGAATCTGGTGCGCAGCTGAATCTGGCCATGAACCTCAACGTCACCCCTGATGCTGAAATACAGCTGATTATCAGCCCGCAGGATGGAGATATGATCTCCGGAACGGGTGAGGGAAGCCTGCGTCTTTTACTCAATGATGATGACTTTAGAATGTATGGCGGTTACACCATTGAGAGGGGAAGTTACCTGTTTACACTGGAAAATTTCCTGAGAAAACAGTTCCGTATAGAGGAGGGAAGTACGGTCTCCTGGTCGGGTGACCCAATGCGCGCCCAACTGGATATCAAGGCGGTACATTCGGTCACCGCTTCGCTCTATGATTTGATGTCGGAAGATATTCTCCGGACCACCGGGCGCACCAGTGTGCCTGTGAATGCGGTACTTTTCATTACTGACGAAATGTTGCATCCCGATATTCGCTTTGATGTGGAGCTTCCTTCGAGTGATGAAACATTGAAAATGCAGGTAAAAAACCTCATCAATACAGAGGAGATGATGAACCGGCAGATGGTTTATCTCTTGCTTTTTGGCAGATTCTATACACCCGATTACAACCGGAATGCTGGAGGCCCGGCTGCCGGATCATTTAGTAACTTCTCGTCGCTGGCCTCCAGTGCCGCCTTCGGGCAGTTGAGTAACTATTTGTCGCAACTTGTTGAAAATGTGACTGTAGGGCTCAATATTCGTAATACGGGTTACGAAGGATCTGAATCTCAGGAGTATGAAACGGCCATTAATTTCCAACCTAATAATCGTCTGATTGTTAATGGTAACTTCGGCTACCGTGACGATAACTATGCGAAAAATAAAATCATCGGCGATGTGGACATTGAGTACCTTTTTAGTGAAAAATCGAAGTGGCGGCTAAAGGCATTTAATCACACCATGGACCGCTATTCCATGAAATCGGCTCCTTTTGTACAGGGTGTGGGTATTATGTATAAGCAGGACTTCAACACCTGGGGTGATCTGTTTGAACGTTATAAAAGAGTGCGAAAAACAGATGAAGAGAGTGAAGAAATTCCGGTACAAACAGCCGTTAAAGCAGAGCAGCAACTTATTGTTCCAGACTCTATCGCAAGGGCTGTCAGCGATTCCCTTATTAGTAAAAATGATTTAGCTAAAGAACAGAATTAGTATGAAAAAATATATATTTACACTCACCATACTGCTTGCTACCTTGCAGTTGCAGGGGCAGGATATTGTTAAGTATTTTGTGGATATGCCTGCCGTGATGCTGCCTTCATTTGATAAAACATTGAAGCTGGAGCTGCTCGAAAACTTTCTGAAAGATAATGAGCGTGACTCTGTAAATAACCACTTTGGAAACAGAGCGAAGATGCTGGCCGTGGATACCACAGGCAACTATCTGCGACTCAAACCCACCTCCATCTCTACTTTCGAAATGAAAGTGTTCCGGAGTAACGGTCAGGTCATCATTGGTGTTATCAATACGGTTTGTGCACCGGCTTGCAGCTCTTATATCCACTTTTTTGACGAAAACTGGCAAAAGTTAGTTGTGCAGCTGGAGTCTTTAAAAAATAGTGATTGGTTACTTCCTGAGCAGGTAAACTCAGATGAAGAAGCATTGAAGTGGCTGGAAAAAACAAGCTATTTGGAATATCGGTTTTTACCCGGTGAAAATAAGCTGGAAGTATTCAATAATACGCTTTTAGTTTTGGGGGTTGAGGAACAGCGGGCACTCACTCCTTTGATGCAAACAGATCCGGTTTTGCTGCAACCCGATGCCGGATTCAAAAAATGGACGCGAATTCAGTAAGTTCTACAGACTCTACACTCTCCCACGCAGCAGCTGTATAATATGCAGCTTCATTTTGTCGTACATATCCTTATAAACCAGTCGCAGCACAGTCAGATAGATAAGTGTGCTGATGGCGGCTTTAGCAATTAGAGCCGGTAAATGTGACCATTCCGCAAAGTTAATGAGATAGCAGCCTAAGCCTACGAGTATTCCGATTAAGAGCGCCGGGAAAAGATCACGAAGCTGCTCCTGCCAGTAGTAATTGATTTTTAGCTTTACAAACCGGGTGGTCACCAGATAGGTGAACCAGGTAATCAGCGTATAGCCGGAAATCATTGCAATTCCGCCATATTTTATCAGTAAAAAAGCAAATATCAGAATCAGTAGTTTTTTCACCAGCTCTATTCTGAAAGTCAGCTGCGAAAAGCCTCTGGAGTTGAGTGCGTTGAGGTTTAGCTGGTACAAAGGTGCCACCAGATTGGCGGCTACAATCAGCTGAAAATAGGGCACTGCAGGCAGCCATTTGTCTTTAATAATAACAACAATCAGGCTCTCAGCACTGAAAATCAGAAAAAATCCCACAGGAATAACCACTATGGCCACTTTTGAGATAAACTCCTTTAGCGCCCGGCGTAAACGGGCAATATCTTCATTAATCTGTGAGAAAACATTGAAAGAGGAGCCGGTGAAAATTGACATGAAAGTGTAATTCACCGTTTCGGCCTGCTTGTTGGCCTGGTAGTAGTGACCCAGCACCATGGGTGAGTAGAATTTACCAAAAACAAAAGTGTAGAAGTTATTGAAAATGGCGTTGAGCGATGCAGTTCCCAGAAGATTGATACTAAATTTCCAATGCTCCCGGATATAGTTCATTGAAAAATAGAGGCCGGGTTTCCAACGGACATAAAGATAAAAA
>CAYPPC010000169.1:5135-6814 GCA_964412435.1 uncultured Paludibacter sp. | reverse complement strand
GCATATGAAGATGAGCTGACCCACTACTGCACACAGCGATTGCAGGAAATCGGGGGAGTCAGGCTGATAGGAACAGCAGAGCACAAAAGCTCCGTAGTGTCGTTTTTAGTTGGAGAGATTCACCCTTACGATATCGGCATGCTGCTTGACAAGCTCGGCATTGCGGTACGCACCGGACACCACTGCGCACAACCCCTGATGGATCATTACGGCATCCCGGGCACATTGCGCGCATCATTCTCATTCTATAACACCAAAGAGGAGATCGATCAGTTTATCGACGCCCTGAAAAGAGTGGTGATGATGCTCTCATAATTTTTCGTTGAATTTATAACACAAAGCAAACAATTGAATTACAATTGAATTACAATCGAATTACAACTGAATCACTATTGACTTACTATAGAATCACTACTGAATCATAACTTCACACCTATGACAATCAAGCAAATACAAGACGAAATAATTGAAGAGTTCAGCATTTTTGACGACTGGATGGATAAGTACGCACTGCTTATAGATTATGGCAACAGTCTGGAGCCGCTGGACGATAAATACAAAATTCCGCAAAACATCATCGAAGGGTGCCAGAGTCGCGTCTGGTTCCATGTGGAGATGGCAGGCGATAAAATGAAAATCTATGGAGAAAGCGACGCCATTCTGGTAAAAGGCATCGTGGCACTGCTTATCCGGGTGCTCTCAGAGCAACACCCATCAGACATTGTGGACAGCGATCTCTATTTTATCGACCAAATCGGATTGAAAGAACACCTTTCACCCACCCGATCCAACGGATTGCTGACCATGGTGAAGCAAATTAAGCTTTACGCACTGGTTTTCAAAACAAAAATGGGGTAAAAAGCGTTTCTCTCTCTAAACCATATGATTGAGAAACGTTTATGAAAAAAGATATTGAAAACAGAGAAGATATCGAACTGCTGGTCGATACCTTCTACGGATATGTACAAAGCAATGCCCTTCTGGAGCCAATTTTTAATGATGTAGCCCGGGTTGACTGGGCTACCCACCTGCCCAAACTCTATAAATTCTGGGCCAGTGCGCTGATTCGCGAACAGAGTTTCCGGGGCAATCCGATGCAGGTGCACGTAGGTCTGAGTATGCAGACCACCATGACCCAAGTCGAATTTGACGAGTGGCTGATGCTTTTTAACAGCACGGTGGACGAGCTTTTTGAAGGGCCAGTTGCCTACGAAGCAAAATTCAGGGCAGAACGAATCGCCTTTAATATGCTAAGCAACATCAATGCTTATCAAGCTCAGTTTTGAGTGAAAAAGAGATAAAAACTGAAGAAAAACCGCAATTTTACAATTGCGGTTTATCTTTTTTAAATCATTCTCTGTGAAGCATTTATTTTAACCATATTTCACGCTAAGATATCTTTGCAGTCTGAGCAAAAATGAGTAATTTTGTGGCAAATTTCAAATAGGGAAATAATTCCCCATTTTTGACACAAAATACTAATTATTAAAATTATAAAAAGATGAAAATCACTCACATCGAACACTTAGGTATCGCTGTAAAGAGCATCGAAGCTGCACTCCCCTATTACGAAGAAGTTTTAGGTTTTGAGTGTTATGCCATTGAAGAGGTAGCTGACCAGCGCGTGAAAACTGCATTTATGCGGGTTGGCGACACAAAAATTGAACTTCTTGAATCGA
>CAYPPC010000169.1:0-5067 GCA_964412435.1 uncultured Paludibacter sp. | reverse complement strand
CACCACATTGCATTTGCAGTGGCCGACGGCGTAGCCGAGGCACTGGCTGAAGCAGAAGGTAAGGGAATTCAGCTGATTGACAAAGCCCCCCGCAAAGGAGCTGAAGGTTTGAACATCGCATTTCTGCACCCGCGATCAACTATGGGCGTGCTGACCGAGCTTTGCGAAAACCCCAACAAATAAAAAAGAATCAGCGCAGAGCAAGAGAGGCGAATTGCAGCTCTTCAGACTTTGCAACTTTTCTTAAATAAAAAAGGACACTTAATTTTACAAAATAAAATCTTTATGAAAAACCAGGAAAAAATTGTAGACCTGATCAATAAAAGAGCCGAGGCCAAACTGGGTGGTGGTGAAAGACGTATCGCTGCACAGCACAAAAAAGGCAAACTGACTGCACGTGAACGCATCGAAATGCTGCTTGACGAGGGCAGTTTTGAAGAGCTCGACATGTTTGTAACTCACCGTTGCACCAACTTCGGTTTGGAGAACGAAAAATATTTAGGTGACGGCGTTGTTACCGGTCACGGTACCATCGACGGACGCATCGTATTTGTATATGCACAGGATTTCACCGTATTTGGCGGATCACTTTCAGAAACCATGGCTGCTAAAATCAGCAAAGTAATGGACATGGCAATGAACATGGGTGCTCCTGTAATTGGAATTAACGACTCGGGTGGTGCCCGTATCCAGGAAGGTGTAACCTCACTGGCCGGCTACGCCGAAATTTTCCAGCGCAACATTATGGCGTCAGGCGTGATACCTCAGATTTCAGCTATTTTCGGACCTTGTGCCGGAGGTGCTGTTTACTCACCCGCACTCACTGACTTTATCCTGATGACCGAAGAGAACAGCTATATGTTTGTGACCGGTCCGAAGGTGGTAAAATCAGTAACCGGTGAAGACATTACTACAGAAGACCTCGGTGGTGCTGACGTACATGCCCGCAAATCGGGTGTGACCCATTTCAAAGTAGAAGATGAGGAGGAAGGCATGATGCTGATCCGCAAAATGATCTCCTATATGCCGCAAAACAACCTCGAAGAAGCTCCTCTGCTGGCGTGCACCGACCCGATTGACCGTCTGGAAGATTCATTGAATGAAATCATTCCCGACAACCCCAACCAGCCATACGACATGAAAGATATTATTCATGCCATCGCTGACAACGGTGAATTCCTCGAAGTTCACCGTCACTATGCACGCAATATCATTGTTGGGTTTGCCCGCTTCAACGGTGCTTCCACCGGTATTGTGGCCAACCAGCCCAACTTCCTGGCAGGGGTTCTGGACTCTGACTCCTCACGCAAAGCAGCCCGTTTTGTACGTTTCTGTGATGCGTTCAATATCCCTATTCTTACTCTGGTTGACGTTCCCGGATTCCTTCCCGGATCAGGTCAGGAGTATGCAGGTATCATTACCCACGGTGCTAAACTGATGTTTGCTTATGGTGAAGCTACTGTTCCTAAAGTAACTATTACTATCCGCAAATCTTACGGAGGTGCTCACGACGTGATGAGCAGCAAGCAACTTCGCGGTGACTTCAACTACGCCTGGCCCACAGCAGAAATTGCAGTGATGGGTGCAGCAGGAGCTATTGAAGTACTCGAAGGAAGAAACATTGCAGCCATTGAAGATGCGGAAGAGCGCAAAGCATACGTTGACAAAAAGGTGGCAGAATATCAGGAGAAATTCGCCAATCCTTATCAGGCAGCAGCCTACGGATACATTGATGATGTGATTGAGCCGCGCAACACACGCTTCCGCGTAATTCGCGCATTTGAGGCTTTACAGACGAAGAAAGTGGTGAATCCGCCGCGTAAACACAGCAATATGCCATTGTAAAAAAGAAGAATTAAAAGAGAAATATTATGATAATACTATCAAGTTATATTAATTCAACATCGGATATTCTGAGCGAATCACTGATCGGAATTTCGATTGTTTTTAGCGCACTGGCACTGCTTGTACTCGCTTTCAACCTGAGTGCAAAAATCAATAAAGACATCGCCCAGAAACGCACCATCAAAGCGATTGGTGACACCGGCACACCGCAGGAGCAGCTCGACTCTGAGCAAACTGCAGCAATCTTTATGGCTTTGCACCTCTATATGAATGAAAACAAGCACGATGAAGAGAGCAATGTGATTACCATCAAGAGAATTCAAAAGCGCTACTCGCCCTGGAATTCGAAAATTTACAGTATGAATAATTTTCAATAATCAAAAGTATCCCAAGTAATGAAAAAATATAAATTTACAATCAACGGCAACAACTATGAAGTTGCAGTCAAAGGCATTGAAGATGCCATTGCCAATGTTGAGGTGAACGGATCACCATTTTCAATCAAAATACACGAAGAGATTAAAACAACAAAAACACCTACCCTGGTTCGTAAACCTGTAATTGAAAAGCCGGGTGAAAGTGCCGCTAAAATGGCGCCAATGCCGGTTTCATCCCGTCCAAGCAGCAAGAAAATCAACTCGCCGCTTCCGGGTAACATCCTACAGATTATGGTAAAAGAAGGCGATGCTTTCAAAGAAGGTGATGTTCTGATGATCATGGAATCCATGAAAATGGAAAATAATGTTCTTGCAGAAACTAACGGTACCATCACTAAAGTAGCAGTGCAGGTAGGAAGTGCTGTACTTCAGGATGATGTTTTGTTTGAATTTGTATAAAACGAGAATTGAGATGAAGAACTTTAAGATAAAACGAATAATGATATTCTGCATTTTGCTGCTTATCGCCTCGACCAATGTATTTGGTCAGGAGATAGTCAAAGAAAGCAGAACGTTAACAGAGAGCTTTCTGGGATTCTGGGGAAGCACTGGTTTTGCCAATTTCGAGCTGAAATATCTCGCCATGATTATTATTGGCGTATTCTTTATTGCACTCGGAATTATTAAAAACTGGGAACCGCTTCTGCTTGTTCCGATTGGCTTTGGCATTTTGGTTGGAAACATTCCCTTCACCCCCGGTTTTGGTATCGGTATCTATGAAGAGGGATCTGTTTTGAACTTCCTTTATGACGGTGTTATATCCGGCTGGTACCCACCGCTGATTTTCCTGGGAATTGGTGCTATGACCGACTTCTCGTCGCTGATCTCCAACCCCAAATTAATCCTGCTGGGTGCTGCTGCGCAAATGGGTATTTTCATCACCTTTATCGGTGCCTATTCGCTCGGCTTTACACCGACTGAATCGGGTGCTATCGGTATTATTGGTGGTGCTGACGGCCCGACAGCTATTTTCCTTTCGTCGAAACTGGCTCCGCACCTCATTGGTGCCATTGCCGTAGCTGCCTATTCATATATGGCACTTGTACCGCTTATTCAGCCACCCATCATGCGTGCACTTACAACAGACAAAGAGCGTCGCATGAAGATGAAGGCTCCTCGTCAGGTATCGAAAACGGAAAAAATTATTTTCCCGGTTATCGGTCTGCTGATGACCACCTTTATCGCACCGAGTTCTCTGCCACTTCTGGGTATGCTTTTCTTCGGTAACCTGCTGAAAGAGTCCGGCGTAACTGAGCGTCTTGCCGACACAGCCCGTAATGCGCTGATCAACACCATTACGATTCTGCTGGGTCTCACCGTGGGTGCGTCCACTCAGGCTGACCGATTTATCACTATGGACTCACTGAAGATTTTCGGACTGGGTGCACTCTCCTTTATGCTGGCAACTGCCTGTGGTGTGCTCTTTGCGAAACTGATGAACGTATTCCTGAAAGGTGATAAGAAAATCAATCCGCTGATTGGTGCAGCCGGTGTTTCTGCTGTGCCTGACTCTGCCCGCGTGGTACAGGAGCAAGGTTTGATCGTAGATAAGAACAACCACCTGCTGATGCATGCCATGGGTCCCAACGTGGCCGGTGTGATTGGTTCAGCAGTGGCTGCGGGTGTACTCTTAGGCCTGCTCGGATAATTGGTTTGTAATTTAGCACAAGCTTAAAATATAGCAATAAGGGGCTGTCTTTTTGAAAGACAGCCCCTTCTGTTTAATGACATTCTGAGTTTGAAAACACTATTTTTTTCCGGGACGTTTGGTCACCCTGCTCTCATTCTTATTGATAAAATCTTTCCAGCTTTTATACTCAGCCTCCTGAAAAGGCTTACCCATCTGCAAGAAATGGCAATAAGCTGCAGCCAATCCGTCTGTTGCATCGAGATGCTTGGGCATGCTGCTTTCCGGAATTCTCAGATAGCGCCGCAACATATCAGCTACCTGCTCTTTGGAGGCACGCCCGTTGCCTGTAATGGCCATTTTAATTTTGAGCGGAGCATATTCATAAATGGGCAAATCACGGTAGAGAGCCGCAGAAATAGCAGCGCCCTGTGCCCTGCCCAACTTCAGCATCGACTGCACATTTTTGCCGTAAAACGGCGCCTCAATAGCCAGCATATCCGGTTTGAACTCATCCACTAACGACAAGGTGCGGATGAATATTTTCTGAAGCTTATGATAATGATCAATATACTTATGCAGCTCAATGGCACCCATCGCCAGCATATCCACCTTATTGCCCTCCACCCGGATCAGGCCGTAGCCGGTCACTGTTGTTCCCGGGTCGATCCCCAAAATAATTTTACTCTTATCCATATGCCCGGTTTTAGATGATTTCAAGAACAGTAGAGAAAGAGAGCACCTCTTCGCCAAACATAGCGGACAGTTCTTGTTGCACTGATGCTCCTTCTGCCTCATACCACTCATTTATCTGTTCGATGCTCTCAATCTGAAACTGCACAGAAACAGAACTTCCCTCCTGCTCCGGATCGGTGGTGAGCACACGCGCCAGCTGTGGTTTTAAAAAACCGGCCTTCGCCATTTTAGGAATATGCTGCTCTCGCACCCATTTTACCCAAATTCCATACTGCCTGTCGGGCACCAAATAGGTTGTATTGTATATAAACATGATTTTCTTTGTTATTTTTACAAAAATAGCTATTTAATTCGAAAAAATGATTATCTTTGCATTCGAATTTCCGAAAGGGGATTTAGCTCATCTGGTAGAGCGCAACACTGGCAGTGTTGAGGTGACCGGTTCGAGTCCGGTAATCTCCA
>CAYPPC010000168.1:0-6855 GCA_964412435.1 uncultured Paludibacter sp. | reverse complement strand
TGACGATAATAACTACCTGTTGATTTATGCCCGTATTTCTACCTACGGTAACAAGCTGTTTGTGAAGGACCTGAACAAACCAAACAGTCCGCTGATTACGGTGGTTGCAGACAACACCAGCAGTGCTTATGTAATTGATAATGACGGCACGAAGTTTTATATTGAAACTGACCGCGACGCGCCCAATATGCGGGTGGTTACCACAGATTTAAGTAATCCGACTCCGGAAAACTGGGTAGATTTAATTCCTGAAACAGAGAACGTATTAGATATCTCCACAGCCGGTGAGTATCTCTACGCCAACTATATGATTGACGCCACTTCGAGTGTAAAGCAGTTTGACAAAAGCGGTAAATTAGTGCGTGAAATTGAGCTTCCGGGCGTGGGTACTGCCGGCGGTTTCAGTGCAGAAAAGGATGAGACCGATTGCTACTTCTCATTCTCCAACTACATTACCCCGGGTAATATCTATAAACTGAACATTGAAACGGGAGAATCAGAGCTCTATTTTGCTCCGCAAATTGAGTTTGATCCGACCAAGTTTGAGACCAAACAGATTTTCTACACATCGAAAGACGGCACCAAAGTACCGATAATTATCAGTCATAAAAAAGGCCTTAAACTGAACGGTAAAAACCCGACTATTCTATATGGTTACGGTGGCTTCAACTCCAGCCTGACACCCGGATTCTCTGTAATCAATGCCACCTGGATGGATATGGGCGGTGTTTATGCAGTTCCGAACCTGCGCGGAGGCGGTGAGTATGGTAAAGAGTGGCACGTTGCCGGTACGCAGATGCAGAAGCAGAATGTGTTTGATGACTTTATTGCGGCAGCGGAATATTTGATTGATAACAACTACACTACAAGCAATTATTTAGCTATCAGCGGTGGTTCGAACGGCGGTTTGTTAGTGGGAGCAGTGATGACGCAGCGTCCCGACCTGATGCGCGTGGCACTTCCGGCAGTGGGTGTGCTTGATATGCTTCGCTACCACACCTTTACGGCCGGCGCAGGCTGGGCTTATGATTACGGAACAGCGGAAGATAATCCGGAGATGTTTGAGTATCTGCGCAACTATTCGCCGGTGCATAATGTGAAAGTAGATGTTGAATATCCTGCCACATTGGTAACAACCGGTGATCATGACGACCGCGTGGTGCCGGCGCACAGTTTTAAGTTTGCTGCCGAACTGCAGGACAAGCAGGCGGGTAATAATCCGGTGATGATTCGCATTGAGACCGATGCCGGACACGGTGCCGGAACTCCGGTAAGCAAAACCATTAAGCAACGTGCGGATATTTTTGCGTTTACACTTTATAATATGGGTGTGAAGCCGAAGAATTAAAATAATTTTCGCTTAGACCTTAGAGGTTTATAGAAACCTCTAAGGTCCGGAGCGTTAAACAAAGTTCATATCAACTTTAAGAATACCTTAATACAAACACATAATGACAAGAAAACTTTTATTTTTAACCCTTTTATCACTGATTATGATGACAGCAAAGGCCCAGGTGGTGGGCGACTGGAAAGGCTCTATTTCTGTGCAAGGCATGGAACTGGAATTGATATTCCACATTAACGAAACAGATGGTGAGCTGCAGGCTACTTTAGATGTGCCAATGCAGGGTGCGGCGGGAATTCCTGTTGGAAAAACTGAATTTGCCGACGGCGAACTAAAAATGGATTTAGCTGCTTTGCAGGCAAAATTTAGCGGAAAGCTGACCGATGCAGAGACCATTGAAGGAAATTTTGAGCAAATGGGCATGAAACTGCCGCTGGTTCTTAGCAAATTTGAATCGAAACTGCCTGGAAATCCTGAATTAGTTACATCAGATGAAGATTTACGAAAACTGATTGACTTAGATACCGGTGACTACAAATACAAGGTGGAAGATTATTTCTCGCGGCCCAAAGCGACTGCATTCCAACTTTCGCCGGACGGCAAATATATGTCTTACCGCGAAAAAGAGGAAAACAGCACCAAGCGTCACGTGTATGTGAAAGAGCTTGCTACCGGAAAAGTGACCCGTATTTTGGAGGAGAAAGAGGAGCTGATTCGCGGTTATTTCTGGAAAAACAACGAGCGCATTCTCTATATGATGGACCAGGGCGGCAATGAGCAGTACCATATTCACGCGGTGAATATTGACGGCACAAACGATGTGGATCTGACCCCATTTGAAGATGTGCAGGCTAACGTTCTCAGCATTCTGAAAGACCAGGAGGATCATATCATCGTGCAGATGAATAAAAGCAACAAGCAGGTTTTTGAGCCTTTCAAACTGAATATTGTTACCGGCGAACTGGAGCAACTTTATGAAAACACCGACATTGCAAACCCCATTCAGGGCTACGATTTTGATAAAGATGGTCGTCTTTGGGGCTACAGTCGATTGGTGAACGGCGTGGAGTCGGAGCAGTGGTACCGCGATTCGGATTCAAATGAATTCCGTTTAGTGAAATCGATGAAATGGTACGATTCATTTGGCATCAGCGGTTTCAATTACTCCGGAAAAGATCCTGATACGCATTATGTGGTGACCAATTTGGATAGCGATAAAGCGCGTCTGGTACTTTACGATTTCAAAAATGACAAAATCGTTAAAGAAGTTTTCTCCAATCCCGACTATGACGCAAGCAGCATGAGCCGCAGCCGCAAACGTAACTATGAAATTGACTATTTTGCTTACGAAGGCGACAAGTATGTTATTGAGCCGGTAAGTGATTTCTACAAAGACTTCAAAAAGCGGATGGAAGCTGAATTCCCCGGTAAAGAGTGCCACGTAGTAGGTGCCGATGATGATGAAAACACCTTTTTGCTGATTGTTCAAAGCGATAAACTTTACGGAACTTATTACCAGTATGACAATAAAACCAAAGAGTTTTCACTGCTGTACGATCTGATGCCGCAGCTGAAAGAGGAGGATATGGCGGAGATGCGTCCGATTAAATTTACCAGTCGCGATGGATTGACCATTCACGGTTATGTAACTCTGCCAAAAGCCGCTTTGGAAGGCAAAAAAGTTCCGTTAGTAGTAAATCCACATGGTGGTCCGCAAGGCGTTCGTGACTCCTGGGGCTTTAATCCTGAAACACAGCTCTTTGCCAGTCGTGGTTATGCTACTTTACAGGTAAACTTCCGTATTTCAGGTGGTTATGGTAAAGAGTTTCTGCGTGCCGGTTTCAAACAGGTGGGTCGTGCAGCCATGGCCGATGTGGAGGATGGTATCGAGTATCTGATTTCGCAGGGCTTTATCGACGAGGATAAAATTGCTATTTACGGAGCATCGCACGGTGGTTACGCTACGCTAATGGGATTAGTAAGAACACCCGATTTGTACGCCTGCGGCGTGAATTACGTGGGTGTTTCCAATATCTTCACCTTTATGAAATCGATTCCGGAGTACTGGAAACCGTACTTAACGATGCTGAAAGAGATTTGGTACGATGTGGATGTTGCCGAAGAGGCTGAAATTGCCCGCGAAGTTTCGCCGGTATATCAAACCGATAAAATCAAAGCGCCGCTATTCGTAGTGCAGGGAGCCAACGACCCGCGCGTAAATATCAACGAAAGCGACCAGATTGTGGAGCAGCTGCGCAGTCGCGGAGTGGATGTGCCGTACATGGTAAAATACAACGAAGGGCACGGTTTTGCGCACGAAGAGAACAGCATTGAGTTTTATAAAGCGATGTTGGGCTTTTTGTCGGGGTATTTGAAGTAGAGGCCCCTAGCCCCCGAAGGGGGAAATTGGGAGCTTTTTGAAAACGACCCTGTTTTGTTTAGTGAGCAAAGCCTTTTCAACTTTGCGCAGCAGCTCCTTTCCCCTTGGGGAAAGGCAGGGGATAGGGGCATTTAATTCCACAAACCCTATAGGTTTATTAAAACTCGTAAAACCTATAAGGTTTTAATGAATAAGAATATTTAACACAATCGATTTCCCGTTTTGGGAAATCGGTATTATATTTGCATCATGAAACTATGAGAGTAATTGCCAGAAAAAGACTACGTGAATTTTGGGAAAAGCATAACGATTGTGAACAACAACTGAAATCCTGGTTCAAAGAAGCTGAAAGTGCAAATTGGGAAAACACTCATGACATCAAGGCTTCCTATCCCAGCACAAGTTTTTTAGAAGACAATCGGGTTTGCTTCAATATTAAAGGGAATAAGTATCGCTTAATTGTAAAAATTGACTACAACTTTAAGATTGCATGGGTAAGATTCATTGGCACTCACAAAGAGTATGATAAAATTGATGCAAATAAAATATAAATAAGCTATGGAAATAAGACCAATCAAAACAGAAGCCGATTATGAAAGCGCCTTAGAGCGCCTTGAAGAAATATTTGGTGCTCTGCCCGGCAGCAAAGAGGGTGATGAGGTGGAAATCCTAAGCATCCTTATAGACAAGTATGAAAGTGAAAACTATCCTATCGATTTCCCGGATCCGATAGAAGCCATTAAGTTTCGTATGGAGCAACTCGATTATTCTTCCAGTGAATTGATAGAAATATTTGGACAAGCAAGCAGAGTAAGTGAGGTACTCAACAGAAAGCGTAAACTTTCTCTAAATATGATTCGCAGAATCACAGATCAAATGCAAATTCCTTTGGAAGTATTGATAAGAGCATATTAATTAATAACAAAGGCAAGCCCGCGGGCTTGCCTTTGTTATCACTAAACTTATTCGGTTTACTTAAAACAACAATACTAATCCCACCGAAAGTGTTTGAAATTCGGGGCCCCGTCCCTCCTTAAAAAAGAGTGTAGGGGTATATTTTGCATAAACACCGACGGAGTCGAAACCTATCTGCCCCACATAGCTCAGAGAGAAGGGGTTGATAAAAAGATCCTTCCCTTTCACTTCACTCTGTTTTTTATTGTCGTCATCTCTGTATCTTATTTTTGCTGAAGAGAAGAGATTGGTTCCCAGCAGCACCCCGCCGCTGATAAAGAAATCTGCCCTTCCCGTAGGTTGCAAGTCGAGATAAAAAGGCACATTAAAATCCAGTGTACGCAACCGGGAACTGCGATATTTCAGCCCTGCCGGCGCCGGTTCAACGGTCACTTCCGTACCGCTCTTTTCAAAATGGCTGCCGCTATCGAGGTGCAGATTCCGCAAAGTCACCCCAACACCGGAAGTAATTCCAACAAAGCCGGGCACCAGCGTCAAGGTATATTGAAAAGGGTTAGCAGAGATTTCATTGGAGAGCGCTGCCGCAAAACCTCCCGCCTCATCAAAGTTTTCAAAATTATCAGTTGTAAACATACGCCCCAGATATAATCCCTGAAAGCTTCCATACACCCTCTTCTTGTTTTTCTTTTTCTTAAAGGGGTGGCTGAAGTCAAAGCGGGTTTCGGCCAGATACTCCTCCGTGCTTATATCTCCGATAAAAACTCCTTCGTAGATTTTCTGCATACCTTCAGATTGTTCATTGAACACCTTTACTTTAATATAGTCGGCACTGTCTCTAAGTAAAATCGTTTTATCTTTGAACTGAACAATGGTATCGTTCTTTTCCTGTGCCACAACTGCTGTAAAAAACAGCATCATAAGCAGTAAGCTGGTATTTCTTCTTTTCATTGTGATTATTTTTATGGGATTATTTTCTTTTTAATATAATGTTTAAAAGCTCGTCCATCTCCTTTTTGGATTCGATATAAATCAGCGTCATTTTATATTCAGGCTGGTGAGTTTCGTTGAACAGTAACAAACGGTTCAAGCCTTTGCGGGGACTCAGTTGCAGGTAAACCGTACTCAACACACCATTGGAAGTTATCTGCTTCACCTTTTTGGCTCCTTTCTGATCAACCTCCAGACACCGGCGGGCGTAGTCACCCGCTCCTTTGTCCCGAGTGACAACCAGGCTTTTGTAATAGGAAAAATCATAAGATTTCAGCATCTCCTTTTGCATTTCCACCAGGGTAGAGCCTTGCATTTTGCCATAAATATCAAAAACCTTAAAAGTTTCAGGCGTTGACTGCGCCTGTCCCAAAAGCGGCAGTAGCAACAGCAACAAGCCGGTGTAATATTTTACGTAGTGTTTCATTTCTCTCTATTTTTAATGCTCTATAAATAGCTCTAATTGACTTTCAATAATATCATCTGCAATTACAAATTGCAAATCCGATTCAATGTCGTATTGCTGACCTGCAGCAAATCCCTGCACCCCGGCCAGTGCCAAAGCACGAATCTCCTTTTTACTGCTGATTTTCTCACCATCCACCCAGGCGAATGACTGGGTTTGAGATTGCTTTGAGAAAAACAGTCCGCCGGCAAGCAGCAGCACCGCCACCGCAGCTGCTGCCGCCCGCATCGCAGCGGGCAAATGGAAGCGTCTTTTCGGTTTTCGTTCGCTGAAATAGCCAAACATCGCCTGCTCAGCCTCGTACTTTCCGGAACG
Organism: uncultured Paludibacter sp.; assembly: GCA_964412435.1. Classification (GTDB taxonomy): domain Bacteria; phylum Bacteroidota; class Bacteroidia; order Bacteroidales; family Paludibacteraceae; genus UPXZ01. Next base: position 447 of record CAYPPC010000168.1, on the reverse strand, counting down.
ATCCTGAGCCAAAAAAGCGGCCAGCTGTTGCTCCTCTGCGGCGGATGTCTCCCCGGCGTAGTAAGCTTCTATCAAACGTGCTGCCTCCCGTTCACTCACTATCTGTTTTTTTAATATTTTCATCTCTCTCTCAGTTTTAAGTATTCTTCCCGCACTTTTTTGCGTGCCCGCGACAAATTCATCCGTATCGATTCGATGCTGCCACCGGTAATTTTGGCAATTTCTGCTACTTCGTACTCCTCAATATCTTTCATCTCAATAATAATACGCTGCAAATCGGGCAAGCGGGAAATAATTATTTTTATAAGTGCATGGGTGTCTTTATGCTCCACCTGCAGATAGGGATCGTCGTTGCTGCTCAAATTAAGCTGATTTTCGATGCTGCCGCCCGGTTTACGCAGTTTAATCCTGTCTAAACAGAGATTTTTGCACATCGTGCTGGCGTAG
>CAYPPC010000167.1:0-6876 GCA_964412435.1 uncultured Paludibacter sp. | reverse complement strand
TGAAAAAGAAGTACCGGGTTTTTATGCTGAGCAACACCAATGAAACTTCCTACTATTTTATCAAAGATAATTTCTTTGAAAAAGAGGGAAAAACAATGGGTGACTTCTTCGACAGAATCTATCTCTCTTATGAAATGTGGCTGAATAAGCCTGATAAGCGTATTTATCAGCAAATTCTGGACGAAACCGGCTTGTCTCCGCAAGAGTGTCTTTTTCTCGATGACAGCGAAGCCAACCTGATTCCGCCCCGCGAAATGGGACTGCACACACTGTATGTGGCACCCTACTCGGATATTGAGCTGGATTTTTAGGCGGAGCCGCAGCAAAGAGTATTAGAAAACAAAAATAAATCATTCAACACAAACTTAATGTTTCTATTTAGAAATAACGACACTGTACCCTGGGATGAATGTGTGGCCACCCTTGGTTTTTTCGACGGCGTGCATGGCGGCCACCGCTTTCTGCTGAATGAAGTGATTGAAGAGGCGCGCAAAAAACAGGTGCCGGCCGTTGTAATCACTTTTGGTGATCATCCGCGCAAGGTGCTCAAGTCAGACTATCAGCCCGCACTGCTCACTACCACGGAGGAGAAAGTGGAGCTGCTGTCAGAAGCAGGCATGGATGGCTGTGTGGTTCTTGATTTTACCGAGGAGGTTTCACAGTATTCGGCCCGGGAGTTTCTCGGGAATATCCTTCACCGTCAACTGAAAGTTAAAACTTTAATTGTAGGTTACGATCACCGTTTCGGACGTGACCGCAGCGATGGCTTTGAGCAATACAGAGCTTATGGAGCCGAACTGGGGATGGAGGTGAAGCAGGCCGAACAATATCACGTGCAGCCGGACGACCATTTTAGCAGTACGCAGATTCGCAAAGCGCTGCTGGGAGGTGATCTGGCACTGGCCAATACCCTGCTCACTTATCCCTACACCTTTATCGGTGTGGTGATTGGCGGTTACAGGCGGGGACGTAAAATAGGTTTCCCTACTGCTAATATCTGGTTCGAAAATAAAGAGAAAATAATCCCTGCGGTGGGAGTTTATGCGGTCTGGGTCTATCTGAAAGATGAAAAGTACAAGGGAATGATGAATATCGGTTACCGCCCCACTTTTTCGGCAGATGACAGCCTCAGTATGGAGGTACACATTATCGGTTTTGATGAAGATATTTATGATCAGAAGGTGAAGGTGGAGTGTGTGCACCGTATACGGGATGAGATGAAGTTTGATGGGGTGGAGCAGCTGACTGCGCAGCTGACACTGGACCGGGAGCGGGTGATCACCTTGCTTTAGCTTCCCGGAAGAGTTCTAATTTGTAACTGAAGTATAATTTATCACTTAAAATAATTTACACAATGAGAAAACTATTTTTATTTATGATGGTAGCTACCATTTTAGTTTCCTGTGGAGATAAATCGGGTTCAAACAATCCGCTATTGCAGGAATTTACAAACGAGTTTGAGGCACCGCCTTTTGACAAAATTAAAGACTCGCACTACCTGCCTGCTTTTGAAGTGGCCATGGAGGCGCATCAGGCAGAGATTGACTCCATTGCCAACAATCCGGAGGAGCCTACTTTTGAAAACACCATTGAAGCAATGGAATACAGCGGGCAACTCCTCACACGCGTGAGAAGCATTTTCTCCAACGTGAGATCGGCCGATACCAATGAGGAACTGAATAAAGTAGCTCAGGAGGTGTTCCCGAAACTGACTGCTCACAGTGACAATATCTATCTGAACGATGCTCTTTTTCAGCGTGTGAAAACACTTGTAGACAAGAAAGAGGAGCTGGAGCTGAATCCAGAGCAGGATCGGGTACTGGATAAAATTTATAAGCGCTTTGTTCGCAGCGGAGCTGATTTGAATGAGGAGCAAAAAGCAGAACTGCGTGAAATTAACAAGCGTCTCAGCACCCTGGAACTTACTTTCGGACAAAATGTGCTGGCTGAAACCAATGCTTATCAGAAATTTGTAACCGACGAAGCTGACCTGGCAGGTCTGTCGGAAGGTATGATCAGTGCCGCTGCCGAAGGTGCCAAGGAGGCCGGTAAAGAGGGACAGTGGTTGTTTACTACCCAGAAGTCAAGCTTTATTCCGGTGCTGCAGTACAGCGAAAACCGGGCTCTGCGCGAAGAGCTGTTGATGGCTTACAACGACCGTTGCAATCAGGGCAATGAGTATGACAATAAAGAAATTATCAAGGAGCTGATGAAACTGCGTGTTCAGCGTGCCAATCTGCTCGGATTTGATAGCCCGGCAGCTTTTATCCTGGACAACACCATGGCTAAAACACCTGAAAATGTTTATAATTTCCTGGATAAAATCTGGACAGCTGCACTGAAAAAAGGAAAACAGGAAGCTGCTGAACTGCAGGCGCTGATGGATGCCGAAGGTAAGGGTGAAAAATTGGAGCCCTGGGACTGGTGGTATTATGCAGAGAAACTGCGCAAAGAGAAATATGATCTCGACGAAGAGGAAGTACGTCCTTATTTCAAACTCGAAAATGTGCGTCAGGGTGTTTTTGAAGTGACTAATAAACTCTACGGCCTCAGCTACGAAAAACTGGAGAATATCCCGGTTTACAACGAAGAGGTGGAGGTGTTCAAAGTGACAGATGCTGACGGATCGCATATCGGTCTGCTTTTTACTGACTACTTCCCGCGTCCCGGTAAAAATGTGGGTGCATGGATGAGCAGTTACAAGCATCAGTATAAAAAAGATGGTGTAAATCACCGTCCGATTATTGTAAACGTGGGCAACTTTACCCGTCCTACCGGCGACAAACCTTCGCTACTAACGATGGATGAGGTTGAGACGCTGTTCCACGAATTTGGGCATGCGCTGCACGGGTTGCTGACGCAGGCAACCTATCCTTCACTATCAGGTACCAGCGTGTTGCGCGACTTTGTTGAGCTGCCTTCGCAGGTGATGGAAAACTGGGCATTCGAACCGGAGGTTCTAAAATCTTATGCTTTCCACTACGAAACCGGTGAGGTGATTCCTGATGAGTTGATTGAGAAAATTGAAAAGGTAAGCACATTTAATCAGGGTTTCCGCTATGTGGAGCTGACATCTGCTTCTCTGCTCGATATGGATTTCCATAGTATGACCACCACAGACGATTTTGATGTGATGGAGTTTGAAAAGAAAACCATGGAGCGGATCGGAACGATGCCGGAAATTATTGTTCGTTATCGTGCGCCATTTTTCAAACACGTGTTTGAAGGCGGTTATTCTGCCGGCTACTACGGTTACACCTGGGCTGAAGTTTTGGATGCGGACGCATTTGCTGCTTTTGTTGAAACCGGCGATATCTTTAATCCTGAAGTTGCCAAAGCATTCCGCACCAATGTGCTGGAAAAAGGAGATACAGAAGACCCAATGGTGCTTTACCGCACATTCCGCGGAAAAGATGCAACACCGGAAGCACTTTTGAAAAAACGTGGTCTCAACTAATAATGAGCTAAACTGAATTTAGATAAACAGGGATTTTGCTACTGCATTATCCCTGTTTTTTTTGCTTTAGGCCAAAAAATACCGGAAAAATGTGTAATTTTGTTCCCGGTTTAAGAAGTTTTCAATATGGGTAAAAAAATGAATCTGCAAAAGCTCAATGTGCCGCCGCTCTATGTGCCGGTGCTTGTCTATCTGGTGAGCCTCGCTTTGTGGGTTTTTACCTATTATACCTATGGCAACTCACTCGAAGCTTCTGCCCGTCCCGGGTTTGTTGAAAAGCTTTTGCCGCAAAATAGTGAGGCGGCGCATCTTGTCAGCTTTGTGCTAATGTTGCTCAATTCACTGCTGATAACTCAGATGAATAACCGCTTCTCGTTTATCCGCACCCGCAGTTTTATTCCCTCACTGATTTTTCTGATTCTTAATGTGAGTTGGGTGAGATTGCATGGTCACGTTGCGGCTCATCTGACAGCATTTCTGATGCTGTTTGCTATTTTTCTTTCGCTGGATACCTACAAGAATAAGTATGCACAGGAACATCGCTTTCTGGTCTTTCTTTTGCTGGGATTAAGTACACTGATGGTTCCTGAATTGCTGTTTTTGGCTCCCTTCTTTTGGCTGGGCTACTACTTTTTGAAATCTTCCGGCGTGCGCTCATTTTTGGCATCTCTGTTTGGGCTGCTCACCCCATGGCTTTTCCTTTACGGTATTCGTTTCTTTTTTATCTCTTTGGAAAATCCATTTCCTGATTTTGGCGCTTTCTTTATGAATTACTCCCTGTTCTACAGTGACAAACTGGTGTTTCTGGGCTATTTTGTGCTGATGTCGATTGTTTTTGTGTTGATGCTGTCGCAAATGGTGAGGCACTCGGTGCGTGAAAGTCTGCAAACAAAAGATGAGCTGAATTTTCTGGGTACTCTGGTCGCAGGTGTTGCCTTATTGATAATTGTTCGGTTTGAAAGCTTTCGGGAGTTGCTGCCACTGATTGCTTTCTTCTTTGCCGTAATCACCTCTTACTCCTTCTCGTTGCGCCGCAGCACCTTTAACAATGTGGTTTTTATTGTTACTCTGGTTGCAGGCTTGCTCTATTTACTGATTACTGTTTTTGAGGGGATTATTCACTTCCTGTAAATCGAACTGCATCTCCTCATTTTTAGTGAGGCAAGGCGGAATGAGAGGGATTAGCTAATTAGTCAATTAGTAAATGAACCAATGAAGCTTTTTGAAGGTGCGTGCGGCGGATTATGAAATTAAGAATTAAAAATGAGGTGCGGTTTGAAATATTGCACGTTTTCTTCTCACCGCCGTGAGGTGAATTTCATTTTAGTGGTATTTCTGACGGCGGTGCTATGACCCCGACTACTCTGTCATTCCGACCGCAGGGAAGAATCTCCTGATGGTTGCGGGATGCTAATTAGACAATTAGTCAATGAGCCAATGAAGCTTTTTGAAGGTGCGTGCGGGGAAATTAGAAATTAAGTATTAAAAATGAGGTGCGGTTTGGTATATTGGTGTAATGTGTGTATTGGCTGAATTGCAAAACGTTTAATTGTTCTGCTAACTTTGTCAAAGTTTTGGACTTTGGTAAAGTTTTCTCCAATAAACCGCAAGAGCTAACGGGAGACGTGGCTTTCCAGCCGAGTCAGCTACTCTCAATTTAAAGATAAGGCTTTATTATTAGTGTTTATTTTTAATTGTCGACAAGAAATTAAAAATTGAAAATGAGATGCGACTTTGTGGGCTGCACACTAATAACCGCAGAGGGATGATGTTACCTGCGCCACGCTCGCGCCGATTTCATTCCCGACTGTACCGGGACAGGCTATATGTTGCCTGCAGGGCAAATATGCTTTTCTAATAACTGCGGTAATGTTTTTTTCGTGTATTTAGTGGCTAAAAAAGAATATTTCCCGCTGATAACGCAAATTATCGCCGATATTTAAAAATCCGTGATAATCCCTGTTGCTTACATCCGTTTTATCCGTGTTACATTATGTAGGTAACATCATCACCCGGACGTCGTCTTCCAGCAAATCTGAATCCGGCCCCCATCCCCTGCCTTCCCCCACAAAGGGGAAGGTGATACCACGCAAGGCTAATAACAACTGCTTTATTAATGCAGGTTTACGTGTTTTTGAACTGACTGCTAGGAGGTGATGAGTGTAGGTAACATCATCACACATTTAATTAACCGCACAGGAATGATGGTACCGACCACAGGGCCATCGCCTTTGGCGAGACACAGCGACAGCGTCTTAACAGGCCGAAGGCCGTCTTAACAGTGAAGCACACCTGCCGGCTGTCAGGCTGGGCGAAACGAATAACAGGCCGTAGGCCGTAATATCAGCGAAGCGTCTTCACAGCGCAGCGTTTTATCGCATTAATAAAAATAAGTCTGGAGAAGTTCAATACTTGCTGTCCGATTCTCTTTTTTTTCTCGCAGCAAATACTTATATTTGTCTTTTCGAAAAAACCATTCTATTAATTATATACAACTATGAATCGTAAATTCACCCTATTTGTAGCGTTCTTTTTAGCTGTCACTTTAGGTTTGGCAGCACAAAACAGAACGGAAACACTCCTTGAGAAAAACTGGAAATTTAGTCGTACAGACAGTGATGCGCAAAAAGAGATCACCTTTGACGATAGCAGGTGGCAAACAGTAACTGTGCCGCACGACTGGGCTATACATGGTCCTTTTGACAAATCCAACGACATCCACCGCATGGCCATTGTGCAGGACGGACAAACTACTGCCATTGAACACTACGGAAGAACGGGCGGACTCCCCTTCACCGGTGCCGGATGGTACAGGCTCAATTTTGATGTGCCGGATTATGAGCCCGGAAAAGTGGTTCAGATTCAATTTGACGGTGCCATGAGCAACTCCCGCGTCTATCTGAACGGGAAAGAGGTGGGCTTCTGGCCCAATGGCTACAACACTTTTCATTATGACATCACCCCATTTCTGACTGCCAACGGCAAAGGTAATACCCTCGCTGTTCGCCTTGAAAACTTCGAAGAGCAGTCGCGCTGGTATCCCGGTGCGGGGCTCTACAGAAATGTGCATCTGATTGTGACCAACAAAACCCATATTCCCATTTGGGGAACCTATGTGACCACTCCTGAGATCAATAAAGAGTTTGCACGTGTGCACGTGAAAACTAAAGTAGAAGGAGCCGGTAGCGGAGCCATTCAGCTGGTAACAGAGATTAAAGATGGCAGCCAAGTGGTAGCCTCAGAAAAAAGCGATCTCTCAAAGTATGATCTGAATGAGTTTTCACAAAATCTGATTGTGACCAATCCCAAACTGTGGGACCTGAAAACACCCCATCTTTACACGGTGGTTTCAAAGCTTTATAAAGACAATAAGCTGGTGGATGAGTACACCACCACATTGGGTATTCGTACCATTGAGG
>CAYPPC010000166.1:0-6960 GCA_964412435.1 uncultured Paludibacter sp. | reverse complement strand
CAGATCGGCAGTTTCTTTCATAACGCGCTCCCAGCCGGGTGTACGGTGAGAAATTTCCAAAAGACCAATGCCTGTTCCGTCAAAATTGCGAATAGCTTCGATAGCAGCTTCAGTAGCTTGTTTGGGCAGAACGCAAGGCCCTGCATTGAAATTGTGTTTCATAAATGTAATTGATTTAAATAGTGATTTAACTGTGTGACAAAAATACATATATTTTTCATTAATACAAGTTATTTCAGCAAGATTTTTTCCAAAAGCCGGAGGGTCCGGGCAGTTTTATTGACATTTTGTCAACTTCAAAGCGTTCACACCCTTTAATTCCTATAGTTTTGCAACTATTATAGGGTAGTTCGGCCATATTTTAGTAATTTTGTGACAAATATTCTTTCTGTAAAAATGGTAAAACAACTCGCTATAATTTTTGGGTGTCTGGGCATCGGAGAACTGATTGTTCATTTTACAGGCATTCAATTTCCTTCGAGCATCATCGGTATGCTTTTGCTGACACTTCTGTTGAAACTGCGCTGGATACAATTGTCGTGGGTCAAAGGGATTGCCGACATCCTCACCGGTAACCTGGCCTTCTTCTTTATTCCTGCGGGGGTGGCAGTGATGCTCTATTTTGATTTGATCCGGGCCAATCTGGCAGCTATTCTGATTGCATCGCTGGGAAGCACAGCGCTAACATTAATTGTAACCGGGCATGCCTGGCAAATATTGCGCAAACGAATTACCAAAACTCAAAAGGAGGAGGTGAAATGATCAATTTTCTGCAAAATGAGTTTGTGATAGTTGCACTAACGCTACTGATTTACCGTTTTTTCCAACTTATTCAGCAAAAAACGGGCATTGTACTGCTCAACCCGATATTGATGAGTATTGTACTGATTATTGCACTATTATCACTCTTTAAGATCGATTATGAGACCTTTTACCGGGGCGGGAGGTATATTGATTTTTTCCTGAAACCGGCCATTGTGGCGCTTGGAGTGCCGCTCTATTTGCAACTGAACAAAATACGCAGACAAGCGGCAATTATTGTTATTTCACAACTTATCGGCTGTATATTTGGAGTGGTTTCGGTTGCGTTGATTGCTCATACCTTGGGGGCACCCCACGAGATTATCTACTCGCTGGCACCCAAGTCGGCCACTACACCGATAGCCATTGAGGTTAGTAAATCGGTGGGAGCTATTCCGGCACTGACCACTGCTGTGGTGGTAACCGTGGGAATGTTTGGAGCCATTTTCGGCTATCAGATTATGCGCCTAGGCGGTGTGAAAAACCCGATTGCGCAAAGTTTATCGATTGGACACAATGCGCACGCTATCGGCACAGCGGTTTCGATGGAGATTAGCCCGAATTATGGTGCAATGGCGAGCATTGGTTTAATTGTTAACGGAATTTTCACAGCTCTGCTAACGCCCTATATTTTGAAGTTAATGGCGGTGTGGATTCAATTTTAGATCTTTGGGCTTTGCCTGTTTATTAGCATCGTGTTCGTTTACTACGTTTTTCTTTGGGCTTCGCCCGTTCTTATGGGTTCTTTGTCATGCCGGGCATCGTTCTTAGATATAAATGTTGTTTTAATTTGATACTAACGCCCTTTCAGGGCTTAATGTGCTTTTCATTTATCCTCACAGGGCGTTGCCCTATGCTAAATTCTAACGGGCTTTCAGCCCTTAATAATACAATAAACTTTGTAAGAATTGTTTTTATTCCGTGAACTTATCCAGGCTTATTTTTGACACTTAGTATTTCGGCAACGCTCAATAACCTAAAACATAGCATTTTATTATTTATTTGACATCATGCTCTTGAAAATGTCTATTTAGAAAACATAGAGAAAAATATCTTCGATATTTTTGTCGGTAATTTCAAATGACCACTGTTGTATTAAAACTCTAGACGTCCTCCGTATGTAAAAGAATGCGAAGTAAGGAACTAAAATATCTCTTTGATCCACTCCAAAATCACCTCCAATGCTTTCGGTGAAAAGGTTTGCTCGAATTGTCCGTATTCTGTCGGCAAACCGGTGCTTGCTTCCTGAAAAAGGTGGTTTAATCCTTCCAGCTCCACTATTTTGTGCTTTTTGTTTTTGCCTTGTTTTAGTGCGATTTCAATGGCGGATAGATTTTCTTTAGCAGGCACCTGCAAGTCAAGAGAACCGTTGATTGCCAGCACGGGAACTTTCACTTTTTGAAGTACAGGTGCCGGATCGTGTTTGATAAAATAGTGTAGCCAGGGTGAATCTAATTGCTGCAAAGCAGCTTGTAGTATCTGCTCTTTTTGCTCTTCGCTTAAGCCTTTGAGAGGTGAATCGTCATTATCAGACGCAGCAAAAGAGTCAGCAATCTGCTCCTTCCATTCGCTATTCTCATCGACATGAAGAACAATATCATACAAAGCACGGTTAATTTTACTGTATTGATCGAGCGCAACATCAGGTAGACCTGAAGCTTTGCCAATCGCATTTGCCTGCATCAACAACAGCTCATCGCCGCGCACGCCGGTTCCGGCAAGCAAAACAATGGCGGATATTTTTTTATTCCGTGCTGCCACCATCGGTGCGATGATGCCACCTTCGCTATGCCCCATCAGAGCTATCTTCTTTTTATTCACCTCTTTGCGCGTAAGCAGATATTCAACCGCTGCTTCCACATCATTGGCAAAATTTTCAGAAGTAGCCGAGGCAAAATCACCACCCGATTCTGCCGTTCCGCGATCATCAAATCGCAGTACGCCGATACCGTTTTTCGTCAGATAATCAGCAATTACCAAAAAAGGTTTGTGACCCATAATCTCTTCATTTCTATCCTGCGGACCGCTACCGCTAATCAGCACAACAACCGGCCATTTCCCTTTTTGGGAAGGCAACGTGAGCGTTCCTGCCAGGCGGATATTCTCTTTTTTGTTTTCAAAGAAAACATCATCGGTGTAGTACAAATAGGGCGGTTGCGGCTCCTGCGGACGATTGGGAACCGGTTGCTTTTCTTCAACTTTTGTCAAAACGAGCGGAAACTTCATTCCCATTTGCGTAAAAGTTCCATCGATGGAGTCGCCGGTCAACTGTCCACTGTATTTTGCCCGAAGGGATTTCAACTCAATTTCTAAGCTGTTTTCTGAAAAATCTGTCCGGTCGCAGGCAATGCCAAAAGCACCCTGATCGGGACTATCCATGGTAGCGGTGTAGCCTTCACCACTTTTCTCTACATTAAATATCAGGCGAATTTCCATACCGCCCGCTTTTAGTTGTCCACTCCAGGAACCCACAATATCCTGCGCCTGCAAGGATGCAACAGCTATAACAGCACTGAGGATTAAGACTATTTTTCTCATAAGTTATTTCAAAGAAGTGCGTAAATCAAAATTTTAGAAGCAATTTCGGCCAGAAGAAGTGCCAGGATAAATGTCCAGACCATTTTGGGACCTTTGCCACCCACCGATACCCGGAAAGCGTGATACAGAAGCGCAATCATCCATACCATCAAAGGAACCGAAACAATTATAAACAGCAGAAAAGAGGGGTATTGCAATATCACCAACGGGTTAGCGAGCAACTCATCCAATTCGGGTGTTGTACTGAAAACAGCCACTGCAGCAAGCAGCAGCATCGGGAAGCGTGCCAATGTGGTGGTTCCTAAAATATCTTGCACACGAAACGGACGTTTCAGAAACCATGCCCCTAAAAGCAAGAATATCCAAAGCGAAACCAGGTCGATTAGCAAAAGCAAAAGTGATTTAGCCGGGCTTAATTCGTCACTAAAATGTGCATCGATGGCGCCATCAAATGCGAGATTGCCGTAAGCACCTAACACTGCGGCAAGGATTGCTATAACAATTCCAAGCCCAAAAGCCTGCCAGCCGGCAATACGGCTAAAAGGATTCCAAAGCAGATTCCATCTATTTTTCATAGCTTTCCACCCTTTCTATAATATCGTTTAATAAATTTCGCACGGTTGGATAACTGAGCTTCATTTCAGCCGCCATCTCTTTGAGGCTGCCGCTGTTTTTTACAAAGCGAAGGATAAATTGCTGATCACTTTCAGAAAGTCGCGCCAACAAAGGCAGGTCGTAAAGCCCTGTAACTTCTGTTTCGCAAGAGTCACATTTAAGCGATTTTACTTTGAGATGCGCCTGGCAACTCGGACAGGATACCGGTAACATAGTTGAAAACTTTAATTATTACTTATCTGCTGGCAAATATAGCAAACACTTTCCACTTTAACAAACATCCCTTTAACTTTATTCAACCCGGACTTAATTTTATCAATAACAACAGTTTTATATTTCTCTGATTTAACTTGTATAAAAATTCAAAATAAAGAGTTATCTTTGTCCTCCGAAATGAGAGCTCAGCTAAAACAGATAAAAGCATGGTTATTTCTTCTGCTATTTGTAGTCTATACAAGTAGCAATGCGCTGTTTATTCATGTTCACATTGTAGATGGTGAAATTTATGTGCATGCCCACCCTTATCACAAGGGCGAGGCAGAAGACCACATACACACCAGTGAGCAGCTGCTTTTGCTGGATCACTACAGCGAGACCAGCTTTAATGCCGAGCAACTCTCAAGCACCAATCTAATTTTTTACCGCTCTTCAATAGCTGTAAAACAACCGGACATCTGCATTGAAACTATGCAGAGTCACGGTTTCGAGAACCACCCCCTGCGTGCACCTCCCGCATTTGTCTAAACCCGGCACAAGGCTGAATTACACAACATGAACTTTTACCGCTTCCGCAAAAAGAAGTTGAGGATAGTTTATTTTGATTGCCGGACATAATTCAGCACACCACACATTAAATTTCAACATTCAGGGTTCTATACTTCTGCTTAGTCGTCGATTGCGAGGCTGAGTACGCTGTGTATTTACCCGCACATTATTCTCACCCATATTTTTAAATGAGAAAAATTATTTTTATGCTTGCTGTTTTACTGACTATGCAGGCAAATTCAGAGGCCGTTTCGTTTGAGACGGTCAAGTCAGGATCTTATGTGTTTGGACAGGTGATTGAAAAAGCAAGCGGAGAGCAACTTCCCTACGCAACCATACGCATCAAAGATACCAATATCGGCATCATCAGTGATAAGCAGGGTAACTATCAGCTCGACAATTTGCCTGTCGGCGAACACACCCTGGAAGTCTCCATGATGGGATTCAAAACAGTGACACACAAAGTTAACATTAAAGAATCCTGCGAGCAACAGCTCAACTTTGAACTGGAAGAGGGCTCTGTTTCTCTGGATGATCTGGTTATTTCCGGTAGCCGCAGCGGCACCACCCGCCGGCGTTCGCCTTCGCTGATCAGCATTGTGGGCATGGAGATGCTCGAAGCCACAAGCTGCGCAACACTCTCTGACGGACTGCGCTTTCAACCGGGACTACGTGTTGAAAACAACTGCCAGAACTGCGGCACCACCCAACTGCGCATCAACGGGCTGGAAGGGCCGTATTCGCAAATCCTGCTGGATTCGCGTCCGATTATCGGCGCACTTTCAGGTATTTACAGCCTCGAGCAGATACCTGCCAATATGATTGAACGCATCGAGGTAATCCGCGGCGGAAGTTCGGTGCTTTTTGGCGGTAACGCCATTGGCGGTGCGGTTAATATTGTGACCCGTGAGCCGGTCAAAAACTCTGCGGAAGCCTCCCATACAGTCAGCCTTATCGGAAGGGATGCATTTGAAAATAACACCACCTTCAACGCATCACTGGTGAGTGAAAAACAGCAGGCCGGTCTGATGATTTTCGGGCAGCAGCGCCTGCGTGATGCCTACGATTTTGATCATGACGGCTTCAGTGAGCTGGCATTGCTTAAAAACCGCACAATGGGTTTGCGCTCATTTTTGAAAACAGGCAAATACTCAAAACTGATGCTTGAATATCAGAATATGCACGAATTTCGCCGTGGCGGTGACAAGCTCGATATGCAACCATACCTGGCATATATCACAGAACAAACCGAGCATCATATCAATAGCGGCTCATTGAAGTATGACCAGTACTCGGCCAACCAAAAGCACAAAGTAAGTCTTTTTGCCGGAGCACAACACACCGACCGGTACTCCTATTACGGGGCTGGGGATCCTTTTGTGGAAGATGTACCCGCAGTTCAACCCGGCATGAGTGCTGCTGAAATTGAGGAGATTAACGGGATTCTTGAAAATAATTTACTCCGTATCAACTCATTCGGACACTCCGAAGAGCTGAACCTTCAACTCGGAGCACACTACAACTACCTGTTTGATGAACTTTGGTTTATGCCGGCTGAATTTACTTCCGGCGCCGAATTTCTCAGCAACCAACTGGACGATCAGTCGGGCTATCGCAAAATGGGGTTGTCGCAGCATGCCAAAGTGGGATCGCTGTTTGCACAAAACGAGTGGAAAAACGAGCGCTGGAGCTTTCTGTTAGGAGTGCGGGCAGATAAACACAATATGGTGAAGCAAGCCATTGTTTATCCCCGTGCCAATATCCGCTTTAATCCGAATGAAAACATGAATCTGCGTTTGACCTACAGCCAGGGCTATCGCGCACCTCAAATATATGACGAAAACCTGCATGTGGACATTGCCGGTGGAGAAATTATAGTTCGTGAGCTGTCCGAAAACCTGCGTGAGGAGCGCTCACAAAGCATCAATGCCTCTATGGATTATTATGCCCGCCTCGGGCAATGGGACCTTAACCTGCTGACTGAAGGATTCTACACTCACCTGACCAGGCCTTTTGCCGATGTGCAGAAAGGCGATATTATTCTGATTGAAAACTCGGAAGGCGGTGCCAGGGTGTATGGTGTAAATATCGAAGCCAGAAGCAACTATCAGAAGCTGATTGATCTGCAGATGGGACTGACGCTGCAACGCAGCCTGTATGACGAAGCACGGAAATGGTGGGAACCGGAAGATGACAGCGAGCTGCCACTCGATGCGGTGGAGCCCAGTCGTGAAATGCTGA
>CAYPPC010000165.1:0-6972 GCA_964412435.1 uncultured Paludibacter sp. | reverse complement strand
TCTTCGGGAATGCTGGTGTCGCCTGCATCCTGAACTTCGTGTCCGTAAATACCAAAAGCGGGCAATCCTTTTTGGGCGTGAGCCGCCAAAACAGCTGCCAGGTAAACAGCACCCGGCCGCTCGGTACCGTTGAAACCCCAAACCGCTTTCACGGTGTGCGGATCCATATCCATCGTTTCGCTGCCGTAGCACCAGCAGGGCGTTACGGTAATGGTTACACCTACATTTTCTCTTCTGAATTTATCGGCGCAAGCGGCACTTTCCGGCACGCGGCCGATGGTTGAATCGGCGATAACACACTCTACCGGTGTACCATCGGGATATTTTAGTGTTGAGGTCAGCAGTTTTTCTACGCTTTATGCCATGTTCATGGTTTGCTCTTCGAGCGATTCGCGAACACCGCCCATGCGACCGTCAATGGTGGGTCGAATTCCAATCCGGGGCCATTCGCCCTGAAATCTTTTTGTCATAGTATTGAAAATTATTATGTGATTTATTTATAGTTCTTATTTTTCACCAAAAATGTCTGTGTGAAAATTCCAATCTGAGGCTTTAAATGCAGCCTTTTACGACTTTATACCTGTTGCCTGTCTGATTATGCAAAATAATTTCAAAAATACAATAAATAACTCACAGAAACTTATAAATTGCCGAAATTATTTTGTAAAAGTTTTTTAACTGCGAAAACTAAGTAAGAGAGCTTAAAAAAGAAATAACTTAAAACAATTAAAAAGGAAAGAGTGTTTCAAGAGCAATTATGTAATTTTGCAAAATAATGAGTACAGATAATCATACCGGACAGGAGAAACGAGGATGGGTGCTGGCAGCGCTGATGATGACTATGATGCTTGCCGCCATGGACTCCACCATTGTTTCAACTGCCATACCTCATATAGTCTCCGACCTGGGGGGCTTCACTAAATTTTCATGGGTTTTCTCAGTCTATTTACTGGCGCAAACAGTAACCATACCACTTTATGGTAAATTCAGCGATGTTTTTGGCCGTAAAAAAGTACTGATATTTGGCATTATCCTCTTTTTAATAGGTTCAGCCACTTCGGCAGCAGCCTGGGATATTGACTCGCTGATCCTTTTCCGTGCTTTGCAGGGGTTGGGTGCTGGCTCCATTATGGCTACGGTGAATACTATTGCCGGTGACATTTATAGTGTGGAAGAGCGTGCGCGTGTGCAGGGTTATTTGTCGAGTATCTGGGGTATTAGTGCCATTGTCGGGCCGGCGCTGGGTGGTGCTCTGGCAGAATATGCTCACTGGCGCTGGATTTTCCTGATTAATATTCCGGTGGGAATTCTCTCTATCTTCTTTATCGTGCGTTACCTGAAAGAGAATATTGAGTCGCAAAAGATCAAAGTGGATTACAAAGGTGCTGTTTTGATTCTACTCAGTTTATCATTGCTGTTCCTCTTTTTACTTGAAGGGGGACAAAGCTGGGCCTGGATTTCACTGCCCAGTCTGGTTTTGATTGTGCTGGTGCTGCTGTTTGGTTTTTGGGTGTACCGGGTGGAGTCGGTTACTGAGCATGCTATTATGCCGATGTGGATCTGGAGAAATAAGACCCTTGCTTTCACCAACCTGGCCATGGTAGGGATGGGGGTGGTGCTGATGGGGCCGGAGACTTATCTGCCCACATTTACGCAGGCTTCACTGGGGCTTGAGACGATTGCATCAGGTTTTGTGCTGGCCAGTGTCAGTTTTGGTTGGTTGTTTGCCTCCGCTTATTCGGGGCATCTTTATCTCAAAATTGGCTTTCGCAACACGTCAATCATTGGCGCCTTTGTGTTGCTGATTGCGGCAGTCGGCTTTATTCTGATACCTTACCCGCAGCGAATATGGCTGATTGTGCTGAGTCAGATTGTGCTCGGAGCCGGCTTTGGACTACTCACAACGCCGGCGCTGGTTGGTGTACAAAATATGGTGAGCTGGAAAGAACGGGGTGTGGTTACCGGCGCGAATATTTTTTCGAGAAACCTGGGGCAAAGTCTGGGTGCCGCTGTGGCAGGCGCCATTTTTAATAACTCTTTTATGCAGCGGGTGCAGTCTGCTCCGATGGAGCTCCCCTCCGTAAGTAACGATGTTTTAAAAACCTTACATAATCCTGCTTTTCCCGAAGTGGGGAAGGAGTTTATTCGCCACTCCATTCATTTTGCCATGCATCATATCTATTGGGGAATGATCTTGTTTACAATTCTAATTATAACAGCTCTCTATTTCGTGCCTTCGATGAAACTGAATGAGGGCAGAAAGACAGGGCAATAGACTGTCACAAAATCTTGTCTCTCTCAATTTTCTGCTGGATCATACGCCGCCTGGCGAGAGACAATTTCCGGTCACAGTGATTTTGGGATGACATCAAAAAAAGTCTGTATATCCGGCCCTTTTATTTGGGGTTGGCCGCAGAATTTTATATTTTAGCTGTCAGGTTTAATTCAATCAGCAAACAATGAAAAGATCCATCTTCCCACCGGTTTTATTACTCTTTATTCTGCTCGGTTCATCACTCTGCGCCCGCGAGGTGATCCCTTTTAACGAGGGCTGGAGTTTCAAACAGGGACCATTTAATAAGAGTGCTCAACTTCTCAATCAAAATTTTACCGCAGGCAACTGGCAGCAGGTGGCTATTCCACATACCTGGAATGCGAAAGATATGCAAGGTGACATGGCCAACGCTACCGCTTTTCGTAATCCTCAGGATCGGTTTTATACCGGTGAAGCGATGTACAAAAAAGAGTTTACTCCGGATATTTCTATGAAGCATCAGAGAGTATTCCTGAGGTTCGAAGGGGTCGGCTCTGTTACTGAGGTTTATGTGAATAATCAGTTTGCCGGTCGGCACAAGGGTGCTTATTCTGCTTTTTCGGTAGAGATCAGCCGTTTGTTAAAGTTTGGTGAGCCTAATGAGATTGTTGTGCTGGCTGATAATGCCTCCCGTTCTGATGTGCTTCCCGTAAATCATATTTTATTCGGCGTATATGGTGGCATCTATCGTGATGTGGAGTTGATTGTTACTGAAAAAATCAACTTTTCCGTGACTGACTATGCATCTCCGGGGATTTATATCACTCAAAAAAATGTCAGCGGCAGATCGGCAACAGCCGGAGTGAAAATGAAAATTGAGAACAGAGAGTTTAGGAAAATTCCTGTTACACTGCGAACCACCATTTATGATATGGAGGGCCGCAGAGTTGCGCAGCAGGAGAAGTCGGTGGTGCTTTTGCCGCAGGGGCGGCAGGAATTTACGGAAGAGCTGACAGTGCGCAAACCACGTTTGTGGCAGGGTGTGGAGGATCCCTATCTGTATAAAGTGCTTACAGAGATTGTGAGGGATGGCCGTGTGGTTGATCAGCTGGTGCAGCCGCTCGGTTTTCGAAAAGTGGAGTTGCGGGTGAACGACGGCGTTTATCTGAACGGTAAAAAATATCCTATGTATGGCGTTTGCCGTCATCAGGACTGGTGGCAAAAAGGGAGTGCACTCAGCCGCGAGGAGCATGATGCCGACCTGGAGATGATACGAGAAATAGGTGCTACCACCATTCGGCTGGCACATTACCAGCAGGCTGAGTATTTTTATGCCCGGTGCGACAGTATGGGTTTTCTGGTCTGGGCCGAAATTCCTTTTGTTAATCAGGTAACTACTCACGAAACCGAAAATGCGGTTCAGCAGATGACAGAACTGATCCGTCAGAATTTTAATCATCCGAGTATCTATGTCTGGGGTTTGCACAATGAGGTTTATGCCCCTTTTGAGCAGACCATTCCGCTGACAGCAAGGTTGCATGACCTGGCAAAAAGTGAAGATCCCGATCGTTACACGGTGGCGGTTAGCGGCTACAATACCATCGATGCCATGGCTAATAACAATGCAGATATTCAGGGAATTAATCACTATTTCGGCTGGTACGGCGGTAAAATAAGTGATATTAAAAAGTGGGTGGAAAAGGCTGAGAAGGAGTTTCCTGAACATCTGGTCATTTTTTCGGAGTATGGTGGCGAAGCCAATATCGATCAGCAGAAAGAGGAGGTGGGCGAGGTGGGTGATTGCTGCGGCTATCATAAGAATTATTATGAGACCTGGGGAACTAAATTTCATGAAGAGCAGTGGCCTGTTATTGCCGGGCACCCCTGGCTGATAGCATCATATATATGGAATATGTTTGATTTTGCCACTCCGATGTCGGCGCAGGGCGGAGTGGTAGCGAGAAATATGAAAGGGCTGGTGACTTTCGACCGGAAAACAAAAAAGGATGGTTTTTACTGGTATAAAGCAAACTGGAGCAGTGAGCCGGTGCTGTATATGACGCAAAGGCGTGCTGATCAGCGGGAGTATCAAGCGACGCAGGTAACAGTTTATTCCAATATTGGCACTCCCCGGTTGTTGCACAATGGCCGGGAGGTTAGCTGGCCGGTAGCCGGAAACACCGCTGTTCATTATCTCTTTAAGGGTGTTGAACTGCAAGAGGGGGAGAATATCCTGGAGGTGTATGCAGTGGCAGACGGTGTGGAGTATAGCGACCGGATGGTCTGGAACTACGCACCGGATAATAAAACGGAGGGCAGTCCGGATACTCCTCAGGAGCGGAAAGGGATGCATATTGGTCTTTGATTTTTAAGGAAAGGAGAGGATATGAAAATTGGACGCATTATATTGCTAAGCTGTTTTATGATGCTGGCTGGAATGCCTGCCCGGGCACAAAATCAGAAGGATTTGATCCCCTTAAAACATGGTGCTCATTCTCCCGGCGGGAGAAAAGATGCAGCGATGGAGCGCTGGCGGGATTATGGACTGGGGCAGTTTATCCATTGGGGCGTATATGCCATTCCGGGTGGAACCTGGGGAGATAAAACCTACACAGGAGCAGCTGAGTGGATTCGCAGCTGGAGGGAAATTCCCAATGCAGTGTATGATAATCTTTACAAAGAGTTTAACCCGATACATTTTGATGCGAAAGTCTGGGCTAAAATGGCCAGAGAGATGGGAGCGAAATATATGATTTTTACTACCAAGCATCACGATGGTTTTTGCATGTGGCCCAGTAAATTTACCGATTATACCATTGAGCACACGCCTTTCAAGAGAGACATCGTCAGGGAGCTGGTGGATGCTTATAGTGCAGAAGGGATTGATGTCTATCTCTACTTCTCCATTATCGACTGGAGCCACCCGGGTTATGTTTCTGGTGGCAATATCAATGATCCGGAGGTGAGACGCAGTTTCCGGAGTGATCCGGATTACAACCCATTCAGAAGCAAGGAAGAGGAGGAGAGGTATGAGGATTTTAAAGTTTTTACCCGAAATCAACTCCTTGAACTGTTGGATAACTATTCGGAAATAAAAGGTTTGTGGTTCGATGGCTCCTGGGATGTCAGCTGGGTGAAAAATGCAGCCTGGGTGGATACTTTGGGCCAAGAGCTTCGGGAGAAACATCCCGGCTTGATTATTGGCAGTCGTTTTCGTTCAGACGAATTAGGAAACCGGCATGTTGATGCAAATGGACATCTGATCGATGATTATGATCAGCGATATGAACGAAACCTGCCAAAAAACTTTGAAGAGACACGTGGTTTTGACTGGGATTGTGTGATGACTATTCCTGAAAATCAGTGGGGTTACCACAAAGACTGGTCGCTCACTTACGTAAAAACAGCTTATGAATTGATTGAGATGTTGGTGCGGGTCAATTCGATGAATGGAAACATGGTGATCAACTTCGGACCAGACGGAGAGGGGAAGATACGCAGTGAAGAGACAAGAATTGCCCGGGAGATAGGGCGCTGGATGGGCCGTAACGGAGATGCTGTTTACGGAGTGCGACGCTCGGTGTTACAAGAACAGGATTGGGGCTATGCAACCCAAAAAGGAGAAAAGGTCTATCTGACTGTGTTTCGCCATCCGCTGAATAACCAGCTTCGCATAAAAATTCCGGTTACCGGAAAGCGGGAAACGATCTACTTTATCACCGGGGCCAAAGAGCTTACAGGTGGAAAAACCATTCGGTTGAAAGGCTCAGGAAAAGCGGGGACCTATTACCGCGACAAAACCGGAGCGGTGTATTACGATCTGATGCTTCCAAAAAAAATGCGAAAATCAGATCAGCCCTATGTGATTGAGATTGAGCTCAAAGAGATTCAAAGGGCGGAGATGGAGCAGTATCAGCAGGCTTTAACCTGATTTTCAGGGTGCCGGCACTGTTTTAAGAGGAGTTGATGGAAAAATTGGATATGTGTCCACTTTTTCTCTTATATTTGTCACATTATATTTTACAATATCTATCCAATTAAAGAGATAAACAATGAAAAAATTGTTTTTATTGAGCAGGCTACTTTTGCTTTTATTTCTGTTTACAAGCTGCCAGGCAGCTGCTAACCGGAAAAACAGCAGTGAAACCCGGGAGCAGCCGGTAGTTGCGGGCAGGCAGTTTCCGCAGGTGAGCATTCCAACCATGATCCGGGATGATGCGGAGAGGGTCAATTATTTGCTGGAGCACTACTGGGACAAGTTTGATTTTTCGGACCGGAGCTGGATCAATCATCCGCAGGAGTTGAAAAAAGGAATTTTTGACTACGTCCGGATTTTGCCATTAGCGGGTAGTAAAGAGACTGTGATTGGGAGTTTACGAAACACACTCAACCGCTCGGCAACTTCTGCCGACATGCAGGCGGCTTTTGCTGAGACGCTCGAAGGGATATTCGCAGACCCGAACTCCCCTTTGAGAAATGAAGATCTGCATCTGGAGGTGTTGTCGTTTATATTGGACTCGGAGTTTAGTGAGCCGGCAGCCAAAGAGCGGGCTAAATTTGACCGTAATTTACTGATGAAAAACAGAGTGGGTGATTTAGCTGCCAATTTCAAATATACGCTTCAGGATGGCAGGTCGGAGATGTTGCATAATCTGCCGGCTGAGTGCACTTTGTTGATGTTTTATAATCCGGGTTGTGATGCCTGCGAGTCCGTAATC
>CAYPPC010000164.1:2278-7011 GCA_964412435.1 uncultured Paludibacter sp. | reverse complement strand
TTTCTATAATTTCGCAATGGGTGCTTAATCTACCGGGATCTATCACTCTGCAGAAACGCTCTATCAAAGGCCAGTCAGGATTTGCTTTTCTACTCTCTGTTTTTAATACGATCAAAGTAAGTGTGCTGTAAAAATTATTTGCAAAGTCACTTTGAGCTTTGGCAAAGAGGGGAATTAAGTTTATTATTTTATCTAAAATAGAAGGGGAGTTTTTATCTGCATATTCACCCTGTGAGTTAGCATCTTTGTACCAATCATACAATAGTAGCAGGTATGCATTGATTACTCTTTCCGTTGTAGATTCATTTATTGAAATGTTGTATATATTTAAATAGCTTTCTCCTGCACTCCAGGATTTAATTGCACGCAGACAACGTAAGATATCGGATGTTAAATAATCATTGTTGCCAATCTCGACATGTGTGTAGTTCTGTTTGTTATCCTTAAAGTATTTTAGAGCTTCATCGAATCTTAAATCAGTAACCAGTTTTCGTATTTGATATTGCATTTCCATTTCAGAAACCTTTAGTAATTAGAAAAATAATGTGTTTCTTTGCTTAGTGATAACATCGATATCAATGGTTTGACCGATTATCTTCATGGCTGTAAGATAATCGGTTGATATAGGTACGACTAAAATACTGTCATTGTTTTCATAGGCTTCTTGAACCTCAGTTAAGTCGTTGCGAATTTTATCATATTTATCATTGGGTAAATCTGCTAAAAACACAGAACGTTGTACGCGAAAACAGCCCATCCGAAGCAAGTATTTTGACACCTGGTTTCGTACTTTATTGTTTTCTATATCATACATTACAAAGAATATCATATTTCCGGCAGCTCGTTTATTATTAACAACAATTCCCAGTATCTTTTTTACTCTGTCTTCCAGCTCACTCAGCTCATCCAAGTCAGAAACAGTGCGGTTGGGTGGGGCAGAGTCTTTAATACCGGCTTTTCTGAATTTACGCATGATTTCAACAAAATCCGGTGGATTTTTCTTCTTTTTTGCCATACTCTTCATTTATTGCATTAGGAATTGCTGAATTAAATCTGCACAAAGTGCATTTAACTCTTCATCTGTTCCCCGTCGGGGTGATTGCACTACTGAATATCCTTTGTTACCATAGAAAAGATTTATCTCAGCCTCTCTGAAGTTTAGTTTCATTCTTAACTTTTTTCCATAGTGTATGTTAAGGACCTCTTTTATGGTTATACCTGCATCTGCGATATAAGCAAGCAGATCATCAATAATAAGGTTTAGCTCATCGGGAACATAAGCTTCTTTTTTCTCAATTTTTGCTTTTAGCTTAGGGTTTAGTAAAGCTTTTATTTTCAACATTGATTCATCATCCGGTGCCGAACCTTCTTTTGTACTGAGTTTTGTTTCTGTTGCTGCAATTTCTCTATCTATTGTTTTTTTGACCTGAAAAAGTTCGCTGGCACTAGACGTGTTTATAAAAGATTGCAAATCAACGACATCAGCCAGAGGATTATAATAACAATCCGGGTCAAAACTAATAAAGCAAGCTCTGGCCACATCACTTGTACGCGCGTCAATAACCTGATCCAGGTGATACTGCTCTGAAAATTGTTTAACAAAAACTTTATAAAACAAAGAGTAGATCCCTGCATCGTAGCAACGCTCTTTTAGCTTAAACATCAATTTTAATCCATCTTCACCAGGTGAAACAAAGCTGAGTAACACGCGTGAGTCACTTTCCAATTGTTTTCGCAAAGTGGCAATGTTCATTCCTTTTTCGGTGAGGTTATCAATGTCTATGATAAAGTACTCGGTATAAGCAAAATTATCAGTTCGACGTACAGGAGGATTAAATATGCCGCAAACAATATAAGGTAACTGCTTTTTTAGCAGACTATATTGTCGGGTATCCATTTGCCGTATAATTCGTAATTGCCGGATATGGGTTTCTATAGCAGCTTCAGGCTTAATCAGTTTATGATATAAATATTCTACTTTTACTTTTGCGAGCCTGTCTTCTTTAGTGGTAATGCTTCTTCCGGATAGTATCATGGCCTAATTGAATTTTTTAAAAGTTTGAGCTAAGCTTTGAGCAAAAAGCATGATTTGGTTTTCCCGACTTCGCGATACGCCCGAGACGGTAATTACTTCTTCGAAATAATCGTTAAATGATTGAATTAGTACACGACGGCCTAAACCTTCGAGCCAATAAGAGCCGTCCTCACGTATGGAGTAATATTCATCTGTTATTATCTCCTGGCTTACCAGACTCATCACCACATAATCCACCCAAATTCTGTAAAGCTCGATTACATCATAAACCAGGACGGGCCGGTTATAGTCATCACGGTGGAAAACTCCTACGTAGGGATCGATTCCTGCACGAATTAATAAACCCTCAATACGTGCATAAAGTAGCCCATAACCATAATTCAAAAATGCATTGACTACATCCATGGCGGGATGTTGGCTTCGTTTCTTAAATTTATACTTTTCGGGTATAAACAGATTGAGGGTGTCGAAGTAAATTTGTGATGCTACTCCTTCCCAGCCTCGCAGATTGGGTGCAATGTCGGCTACAATTTCACCGTCAAGGTGACGTATTTTATTTCGATAATCGTCCAGACGTATTATAGCTCGCTGCACTTTATTGTATGTAACCGCATCATCAACTTTCATCATTAGCAACAGAGCCTGCTGGTTGTCAATTTTTTGTGCTATAATATCCTTAATCCAGGATACTGCCTCTTTTGAAAAAGTAAATGCTAACTGCCCTTTACGTATCGTAGAGACAGAGCCATACTTTGGACTCCAAATCCGTCCCAGAGGATTGCCGGATTTATCCATAAAGAGTACTTCTATTTCGTTTTCTATAGCCAAAAGTACAGCATCACTTGTAATTTGGGCACCACGACTTATTTGAATCGATTTAATTCCTTGCGCCGGAACCCGTTGTTTTCCATCTTTATGGATTATTTGAAAAGCTTCATTGTCGCGGCTTAATGAAGTGCCAAACGTATTTAAGATTAATTCCATGGTATTAAAAATTAATATGCAATAAAGAAGTCTTTTACAATATGCAGTTTTTCGCGGGCACGGGTAACGGCTGTATAGACCCACTGATAGGCAGCCGGTTTGGCTTCAAGGGTGATATTGCGTGGCAAATCAACAAAAACTTCCGGCCATTCGCCACCTTGTGCTTTGTGGCAGGTAAGGGCGTAGCCAAACACACAGCGTAGAGCGTTGAGATAGGGGTCACTATTCAGTTTCTCCCTGAAAATAGGATCTTTTTGTTTGATATTCTCATCGCGCATTCGTTTGTAAAAATCGATAAAGAGTGATTTTTGCTGTGGTTGACTCAGGTTAGTTGTGTTTCCGTAAAGAATATTCTCCATAAGTAACTGTGTAAACCGGCGCCCTGATACCAGTTCACGTACTTCAACTAATTGAAAAGTCATTTGAGCCCGCACATATCGCTCCTTCTTAATCTGCTCCACTACTACCATATCACCGTTCATAAATCCGCTGATAATATTGTTTTGAGTAACCATAAGCAGATCGCCCACCCGGAGTGTTTGTCCCATACCCAGGGAAGTGCGAATTAATTTATTGGCACTGTTACATTTGTAGTTGGAAGAGGCTATAAATGTTGCTTTTTCGTAATTTCGGCCTTTAATCAGTCCCAAATAGCTATTTACCATACCGATCAGGTCGCTGTGCAGTTTTATGTCTCTGTGTCCGCCCAGAGGAAGCTTTGCCCATTTAACAGCAGGCGGGTTTTCGTACATCCGGCGCAGTTTGTTGGAAGCAACAATAATGGAGTTATCTTCTTGTTGGCGCACTATATCGGTCATGGAGGTTTCAACCACTTTGAACTTAAAATTACTACGAATATAATCGCCGTTAAGTGCCGGTGAAAAATCCTGCCCCACAGGCGGTAACTGAGCTTCGTCACCTACAAAAATAAACTTACCGCTTTTATCAAATGAGAGTAAATCTGTCAGCAGTTTGCCGCTGCCAAATAGAGCCTGACTGGCATTGTCATCTTTTACGTCTGATATCATCGACGATTCATCAATGATGTAGTATCGTTTTATCTCGCTCTCGGCAAGGCTGTTTAGTTCGAACGTTAGATAAAGCTGACCGGTACTGTCAACGCCTGTTCTTTCTTCCTCCTTGACCACAGTTTCCAGGTCCTGGTTAAAATCTTTGAAACTGTAAATAACCGAATGCACTGTGCTTGCTTTTGCTTTTGAAGCATCACTTACAATCTTGGCAGCTCTACCGGTGGAAGCCATCAGCGTAAACGGGCAATCTTTTGACCTCAGATGACCTAAGAAATAACGTATCAGAGTGGTTTTACCTGTACCGGCATAACCCTTTAATATAAACACCTGCTCGCTATCGTCAGCAACAAATTTTTTGAAGCGCTCAAACACATTTCTTTGGTGTTCTGTCAGGCTAAAAGGCTTTTCTGGCTTATAGTGAGTTGAAATCATAATGTAATATGGCTTAATAGTACTTTCTAAATTGAACAAATTGAAATTGTGACTCTTTCAACCCGCCCGGATACTCAACAGTTCTCCTTTCGGTAGTTGACGCAATACAGGTGATATTTAAGTCCTGTAAGCGTTGCAACAAGGCATAAGTTAAAGTCATTTCTCCCATCAGGTGTACAGCAATATCTGAAAAATCACCGTTTTGGCTAAATGATTTTATTTTTTCAATATAATTATCGGCCAAACTGGCA
>CAYPPC010000164.1:0-2268 GCA_964412435.1 uncultured Paludibacter sp. | reverse complement strand
TATAATCCTCATCTCCTGTCGGATCAACGACTGGGAAAGGCTGGTCCACGATTTCACCATAAAGTGAAGCGGCTAATTTTTGCTCTTCGTTCCATAGGGTAGAGGGGTGGTTGGAAAGGTTGATAAGCATAGTGTTATATAATTAAGCTTGTTAATGAACTATTATCTAAAAGCATAGATTTATCTATTAACTTAATATTAGAAAGATTACAACGATTAATTAAGTCCTCCATGTTTTTGGCTTTATTATTTTTACTCCCTTTGTTTGGCGAATTTTCAATAAAATTCTGTATGTGAGTAAGGGTTACTATATTTGATTGAGCATATAAACCAAATCGGTTTTTTAAATAGTCTGCTTTATAAATAGTTTCACCCAAGATGTTCTGTTCTTTAAATATGATTTTTCCCTTTTCGTCTTTTTTTCCGGAATCTATAAAATTTATAATAGATGTTTTACACTCAATAGTGTAAAATTTATTTTTGTGAGTAAACATGATGTCGATTTCATTGTCTGGCTCGTCACCTCTGACGAGATCATCGTTCCCAATAAGACTGTTAACAGAATTCTTTTTAAATTGAGATTGTTCTTTATTTAATACGACACCTATTTGCAGCGATTCTTCATTTAACCCTAACAGTTTTTTTAAGTTTAATCCAATATACTCCTCAAACCAATCGCCAGTTAGATACCGAACTTCAGTATAGCTCAGAGTATTTTCATTTTGTGGTGTATATTCAATATATTTGAGAAATGGTGCTAGTTGCTCGTTTAGCTTAGATAAATTTTTAATACCTTTAGTTCTGTTTTTTCTAAGAATGCTTAGAGCATCATAATAGTTGTAAAACCCGTCTTTAATATATTTTTGATAGAGCTTATTTGTGTACTCTATAGAAATTCCTGATAATTCACTATAAGAAGAAGAGAAACCATGTGCCTCAAGATATTCGTTTAAGGTTATTGTGTGGGTAAATACTTTTATTTCTTTTTGTCGTCCGGGAAAAACTTTAATAAATTCATTGTTTAATCCAGTTATATAATAAATTTCCGCCCCCAATTGCTTGAAATAATCTTCTGCTGCTAAAGTCATCACTTTTGTGCCACCTGTTAAGTTTACAATGATTCTATCAAAATCAGAGAAATTAAAACTATCCAGCTGGTCATTGATATTGTCAAAAGAGAACTCTTTAACTTCTCTTTTGTGTGTAGGCTTATCTATTTTAGAAGCTTTTATTATCCATTTTCTACATCCTTTTGCCTCCATTCTGTCAGTAGAAATAAAAAAATACTCATCTATCAGATGTTTAAATTCCTTGATTAATTGAACGTTAGGTAAAGTTTGATCACTCACCAAGCTAACTAAAAGTGTTTTCATTTTACTTCGTATTAATATTATACAATTCGTTTTCTAATAATTGAAAAAGCGCTCCGGCTGCATTCTGACTGCCGCCATGTTGCGCAAGCGAGAAGGGAGATACCTTATTGTCGCGGCATTTTTCCAGGGCTTTATCACGCATTGGTGCATCGGTAACAAAAAGTGCTTTACTGCCCAGACCACCATAAACCTTGACGGCTGAAGCAAACTTATCAATATCAGTCTCTTTTTGTATTTGCGTTTTACACTCAACAAAAAGCAACTTGGTTCCGGTATCAACAATTATATCGATTTCGTTTTTAGGGCTGTTACTTTGCGTGGGGAAGATGCAGTTAATACGCACTTCCCGGGCTTTATCCCAATGGCTTAGCAGCTGTGCCACTTCCAGCTCAAACCAACCGGTGCTGACAAACAAACTTCTTGCATTGGGTGAGTTGAAACTGTCGGAAAGGAAGGATCCTTTGCTGTTATACATTCTCAGTTGTATCTCTTTCTTTTGTACATCCCAGTCTAATGTGGAGCCATTATGGGTTTCAAAGCGTGTCCGGTCACTCCATTTTGTCAGTGAATCGCAGAGAAAATTAAAGTCACTAAAATTAAATTTCCTCAATGCTCTTATGCGCTCTATCGAACTGAAATCTTCTTCAGAGTAATTGCCCATCTTTTTGTATTGTGTCAGTGCATTGCCATACAAACTAAACCGGCTGTCCATATCTATTTCAAGACTCAACTGACTAAAATCTCTAAAATTACGGATGATGTTATTCTGATCGATATAAAAAATACCGACGTTGTGTCGCACTCCAAATAGTTGTGTGAAATAGATAGACCAGGGCTTTGTACCACCGGATATATTGATACTTACCGGATTATTTGCATACTTTTCAGCAAGTGC
>CAYPPC010000163.1:0-7017 GCA_964412435.1 uncultured Paludibacter sp. | reverse complement strand
CAAATTTCGGAATGTAGTAACCTTCGTTACGTGTCTGACCTGCCAGGGTAGTAACACCTTTGCGGGTGAGATATACGTTGTAGTGGTGCACATCAGAAATATCAGCCGGGTGATCCCAGATAATACGCAGGTCACCTGTGGTAGGTGCCAGGTCGTTTTGAATCTCAAGGTTGCTAACTTCTTTCTGGAAAACGGCAGCCAACATAGTTTGTGTAGAAACAGAAATCTGACCTAATTGAGCTTTGTAACCACTACCGGCAGTTCCGGCGTTGATATTCAGAGAAATCAAACGCAGATCGCTTCCGCTCAATGATGAGATATCGTAAGTATCTACGGTCCATCCGTTTTGGGTGGTGCTGCTTGCCGGTTCGAAAGCAGTTGTGTTGGCGCTTGTAGCGTCAGTTCCCAGTTTAACAGTGATACTTCCTTCAACGTTGGTTTTATAAACGAGCTGAACCAAATCACCTGCTTCAACAGCAATTTTTGTTTTATAAAGATTGATGGTGTAATCGGTATTGTTGGTCAGGTTACCTGACATATCCACCGAAGTACCAATGTTATAAGCATCGTCCCAGTTGTGGTCAAACTTAATATCAGAGGTGCTTGAGTTGTTTTTAGTCACCCACCAGCGCCAGGTTGGCATGATGGTTTGCATACCGCGGTGGTACCAGTCTTGTGTACCCTTTTTCTCACCATTCACAAACCAGTGTTTACCAAGTCCTAAACTGAAGGTGCTGATAAAGGGTTTGGATTGAATGGCAGAACGCTCCTGAATCATTGTAGCCAGTCCGGGCATTGTGTTAGAGGTTCCTCTGGCCTGACTGGTTACGTCACCGGTAGTGTTTGTCCAGAATCTCTTTTCGTTATCAAAAACAGTTTTCATGGCGCTGTAAGCCTGAGATCCGTTGTTGTTGGGAGTTTCAAGGATATTTTTAACTACTTGCTTCCAGGTTGGCTCTTCCGGGTTAAAGAAGTTAACAGAAGCTGCGTGACCGGTAGTTGTAAACAGTCTTTTAACGTTAGATCCGTTGGCTGTGATGCTACCGCTCTGCTCTTGTCCTGCATACCATGATTCGAATTTATTACCTCTTACAGATTCGTCGCCATGGCTGTTTGCAGCATTGATTGCATTGTTGGTACCACCGTAGTTAGCCATGAAAGAACCGCCTATTTGATGTGCAACACCGGTTGCTCTTTCTGAAGTACAGGAGGTGCTCATATCATAGAGTTGAATTTCCTGACCTTCCAGTCCGATCTCCTGAGCATAGCGCAGATAGTCTTTGGTCCAGTTAGTCCAGCTGGTTGAAGTGATAGTTTCACTGTTCAGGAACCAACCGTCAAAGCCGTAGTATTTGGCAATTTCAGCCAATTTACGGGCATAAGGATATACACCATTTCCGGTAGTAGAGTTCATCTCGTGAGTCCATGCGGGCAGTCCGCTAAACGCCATAGGCGGGAAAAATACCTGTCCCAGCACCTTGGTACCGTTCATGTGAGCGGCATCAATAACGGGTGCAGAGGGGGGCAGAATAATACCCTCACCGGCAGAACCTCCCCACCAAACCAGCAGGTCAAGATATTGCCAGTAAGTCGGGTTGTAACCGGTAAAATTATAAGCTCCCTGTGATGGAACCTGGCTGGCCATGGGGTGCATGGTGAGACAGGCAGCTACTTGCCCTTCCGGGAATTGCTGCGAGTGCGCCTTGAGGGTTTCATCCGTAGCAATACGTTGCTGCAGAGGTATAGTTGCTCTGTTAAACTTTCTGTCCGGGTCTTTTTCCGGAGTCCAGTCTTTTACAAAGTCCGGGTGCCAGCAACCGGCCAGGGGTGCCTGTGCCATGGCTTTAGCACCAAACAAAAGGACCAATGCAATAAAAATGTTTCTAAGTTTCATGAAAATTTGAGTTTAATGGTTATTAAATAAATTGGGATTATAATAAAAATCAGTCTATTTGATTTTTCTGATTATGTTGTTAATTGCTCCCGCATTGCGGAAGTTATCCGGTTGTCTTCTGTTGCCGAGTGCATCGTTAGTATCAGATACATCCCACCACATTCTGTCGTCCTGACGCAGTTCATTATCGTCGATAAACGGGAAGTTTGGGTTGAGCAAACTTTCGTCACCGGGGTAGCTGATGCGTTTGATAAATTTACCCGGCTCCACATCCCACGCATTGTTCATCGTAGGCAGGTGGATAAATGAGGGATAATCTGTGCGACGGAACTCAGCCCATCCTTCATTTCCATTGGGGAAAACAGAGAGCCATTTCTGAGTAATAATCTGCTCGAGAATAGCTTCGTTATCATCCGTGAAGAAAGGGTTTTCAGCTCCAAGTACTACCAGTCCGTCCATATAAGCGTGCTGCTTGTCAGGAGAGATGTTGTAGTAGTCGAGTGAAGCCTTAATTCCATCCATAAAGAAGTCAAAAGGAGCTCCGGTGGCACCGCTCCAGCCTCTGAGAGCAGCCTCAGACAGGAGGAATAGTGATTCGGAGTAGGAGAGCCACACACTTTCGCGTGAAAGTCCAAACCAGGCATCATCGCGAAGCTCTTTGCCGTTAACGGCATATGACTTCAGGCGTGAGTGCATGTATGATGGCTTCTGAATGTTCTCGTCACCGGTGATCACTCCCAGATAGTCTGCATCTGATTCCAGTGGACTCTCAATGGTGCTTGACTCATCCAGCGGACGATACCAGCTGATTTCGCAACGCGGGTCAAGCACATCGCTAAGTGTTTTGTAGGCCACTTCAATGTCTTTATTCATTCCGCTGTCAGACCACGTATAGCTGCAGAGTGCGTAAATGTTCTCGTCACCTCCGGAGTTTTCGCCACCCATGGAAACAGGTGCGTAGTTAGGAATAGTGCGCATGTTGTCAGCCTGACCCTGCATAAGTCCTGCGGGGTGATTCATAGCTGCTTCACCTTGTTCCTGCGCTTTGGCCGGATCTACGTTGGAAATACGCAGTGCGAGACGGAGTCTGAGAGTGTTGGCAAAACGTACCCATTTGTCCACATCACCGCCGTAGCATCTGTCATCATCACCCAGATTGAACTGGTTGTCACCCGGTTTGATGTTATTTACTGCATCGTCCAGCATTTCAAAAATGATGTCATAAATCTCTTCCTGAGTGCGGTATTTCGGAGCTTCTGTGTCCGGAATTCCCTGCAGGTGCAGATTGGTCAGAGGCAGATCACCATAAGTGTCTGTCTGCATCGAAATAAGGAACGCATAGTAAATTCTTGTGATATAATAAGCGTTCAGGTAGTTACCTTGTCCTGTTTCAAAGTTGTGTTCTACAAACCAGAAGCTGCGTACCAGTGAGCCATACTCCACCGTGCGGTCCATAAAGAAGTGCTCCCAGCGTTTGTCACTCCACGATGCCGTGTAGTCATAAGTAGGGGAGAGGTAGAGGAACGAAGGGTTTAAGTTGGCAAAATAACCTGCATAAATATCGTGTGTCAGGTTGGTGCTTCTCTGATAGTCATCATAAACACCTTCATAGGAGAGCTTTCTGAAAATAGCTCCCATTTCACTGATATTGGCCTCGAGGGCTGACAGCTCATCTGCGCTGATAGTATCACCGAGGTGAATGCCTTCAGCAGCAGTTTGCGAACCTGACTCGTCTAAATCTACAATAGAGTCGAGTGAGGTATTGATTTTGTGAAAATCGTCTGTACAAGAAAACGCAAAGAACAGCATAGAGAACAGTAAGGCTTTGCGAATATGCTTGAATTTCATTGATTTATATATTTTAAACATGATAATAATAGACTTTTAATGGGTTAGAAACTTGCATTAACAGAAAATCCGATCGTACGTGTATTGGGTGTGGACAGATAATCGAGTGCCTGTGAATACATGCTTGTGTCGAAACCACCTTCGGGATTTGTTCCCGGCGTGTTTTTGAAGATGTAGAACAGATCACGTCCAACCAGTGATAAGCGTACTGTGTTAAATGGTGTTTTGTTCAGAACTTTTCTGTTGAGTGAGTAGGCAAAGGCCAGCTCTCTGAACTTGATGAATGATGCATCGTATACAAAGTTCTCGGGCAAACCGTTATTTTTTCCGGTGTCACCAATATATCTGTAATAAAGCTCTTTCGATACCGGCTTGTCATTAGGGGTACCGTCTGAGTAAACTCCCGGAATAACAAAATCTTCGTTGCGGTCAAGTGTTCTGGCTGCGGTACCGTAGTGTGTTGCGATCGCCTCAGTCACAGAAACAATGTTTCCGCCAAATTTCATATCGATAAATGCCGAGAGGTGAATGTTTTTGAAGAAAGTGAAGCTCGGAGCTACCGACATCATCAGGTCGGGCTGAATATTACCAAGAACATACTTTTCATCAAAATTTCTTCTCTCTTCAGCCTGGGGCAGTCCGGTGTATTTATTGATAATCAGATTGCCGTTATCATCTCTCTTGAAAATTCTGGCTGCATAGATGTCACCCAGTCTTCCGCCTTCAACCGCACCCACTGTTACGAAGAAGTTATCCACGCCAAAGTCAACAAACTTCTTGTCGTCATGCAGCTTCTTCACAATCGTATTGTTATGAGCGAAGTTAAAGTCTAATGAGAATTCAAAGTTTCTTTTTTCTACCGGAGTAGTATAAAGCGCAAACTCGATACCGCGGTTCTGGATAGAACCTGCGTTGATTCTCCAGTTGTCGAATGTACTTGATGAAGTGGATGGAATCAGCATAATCTGGTTGTTCGTCACAGAGTTGTAGTATGTGAGGTCAAATCCGAGTCTGTTTCTCAGGAACTTCATTTCGAGACCGGTCTCGAATGAGGTGTTCATCTCAGGCTTCAGATCAGGACTAACATAAGTCTTTGTTCTGTTATAGGAAGGTCCGTTAAAGCCTTGTCTGTAGGTGTTATAAGTGTAAAGCGAGTAGGGCTGAGTGTCTTTTCCTGCTTTAGCGATAGAAACACGGTACTTTCCGAATGTGAGCCAGGCCGGAACCACACCATCCATTTTGTTGATAAACTCTGTACCGATAAAGCTGAGGTTCAGAGATGGATAGAAATAGCTGTGTGGTGCGGGCAGGGTAGATGACCAGTCATTACGACCTGTTAGGTCGAGTGATAAGTAGTCATCATAGGCCAGCTGGAATGTTCCAAAAACAGAGTTTACTTTTTTCTGCAAGAGTGTCTGGTTGGCAAATGTGGGGATACCGTTTCCGGCATACACCTGCTGTCCGGCACTGTTGAGATACCAAACTCCTTTTTGATTCATATTTTGTGCGGAAGCATAAAGTCCTTCGCCTTTTGTGTACATCATATTGCCTCCCAGACCGTAGTCGATACGGATTTTTCTGTTTAGCTGATTGTTACCATGAACCATAAACTCCGAGTTCATCTCATAGTTGTTAAACTCAGACTTATCGAAAGAGTCATTCAGGATAAGATTTTCGATGCTGAGACCAAGACCTTTGTCAGTCTCTTCAATTTTGGTGCGATAGTAGTCAATAGAGAACTTACCGGTTGCATAGAGCCAGTCGGTGAATTTCAGCTTGATACTGTGGTAACCAAACACACGCCATCTTTCATCCATATTGGTACGCTGGTTGCGCATCCAGTAGGGGTTTCTATAGTCCATATCAGGCCCGAGCCAGTTGTCGTGCAGCTGATATTTGTTACCTGATTCGGCATGTGTTGCTGTCCAGCTGGAGTGCTCTCTCAGCTCATCCAGATTGATGTTGTTGGGCATGTAGAGCAACTGATACATCTCACCGTAAAGTCCTACGTAAGGACGGTTGTTGGCGGTAGTTTTAGAAAGAGAGAGCTTACTGTCCATGCTGATATATTTGCTGATATCTTTACCTGAGTTGAGGTCGATATTGAATCTTTCCAGTGTTTCACCTTCAAAAAGTCCTTTGCTGCCCAGATATCCGAAAGAGGTTCTGTAGTGCGAATCTTCGGTAACATTACCGATAGAGATATTGTGATTTTGCGAAATACCGTTGTTGAAATAGTCTTTCAGCTTGTTTCCGTTATAGGAATAGGAGGTCTGGTCACTGCCTGCATTTTTCCACCAGGCGGGGAGTTTTCTGTCATCCAGTTCATCACCATAACTAAATACAGTTTTGTTATACTGACCATTCTGTCCCTGACCATACTTAGTCTGCATATTGAGGGTCTCAGCCACCTGAGTCCAGGTTACTGTGGTGTTATAAGTAACACCTAGTCCCTTGTTGGCTGCACCTTTTTTCGTAGTAATAAGAATCACCCCGTTACCGGCACGTGAACCGTAAAGAGCGGCTGCGTTCGGGCCTTTCAGAATTGAGATGGTTTCAATATCTTCCGGATTAATATCCACAGAGGTGCCACCGCGGTCGATACCGCCATATACAGATACAGAAGAATTACTTTCGTCACCAAAAGGAATACCGTCCACAATCCAGAGCGGCTGGTTATTATCAGTCAGCGAACTGTTACCCCGGATGGTAATTTTAGTAGAACCGTTCAGTCCTGTAGGTGATACGTTGAGCTGCATACCGGAAATTTTACCTTGCAGTGCGCCCAGCACGTTGGGGTTACCGGTTTGGTTCATCGCCTCACCGCTGATTTCCTGCATAGAGTATCCGAGCAGCTTTTTATCACGTTTAATACCTAAAGCGGTAACAACAATTTCCTGAAAACTTTCAATGTTTTCTTCCATCACAATTTGCAATGTTCTGTTGCTGCCTACTTTGGTTTCATTCAGTTTGTAACCTACGTATGAAAACTGCAGAACCGCCTCGGGAGAGTCAACATTCAGCGAGAAACGTCCAAAAGCATCGGTAATGGTACCGGTAGAGCTGCCTTTAATGGTAATGCGTACCCCAATCAGCTCTTCTCCGTTTTCATCTAAAACGGTACCACTCACCGGAATGTCTCTTTTTTGATCTGCTTGTTGTTTGATTACCTGAGTTTCATTCATTGTCAGATGAACAATGCCGTCTTCAACCCGGTATGAGATATTTTTGTCTTCCAGCAAGATATCCAGTGCTTCCCGGAGTGATTTGTTGGA
>CAYPPC010000162.1:0-7033 GCA_964412435.1 uncultured Paludibacter sp. | reverse complement strand
TGTCTAGGTTCGAATCCTGGTGGGACAACAGAGAAAAAGAAAACGCAGCTGACAATCAGTCAGTTGCGTTTTTGTTTTTAAATTGTGGTAAGAACAGATTCTTTTGTAACCTATTTATAGCTACTTTAGGTTACCCTCCTTCCAGCTCTTGTCATTTCTCAACCTTTCAAAATGCCCCCTTGCTTCTTCTGGTGTCGCTGGCTTTTGTAGTGCGATATACTCTTTCGCTCGCCTACTGTTCTCTCAATGGTATGCCCTTTACCGCTCTCCAATGCTCGTCAGTTATCCAGTCTGGTTTCTCTTCTTTACTCCAAGTTAGACTTATATATCTTCTTCGCTTTGCTTCTGTTGTGCTTTCTCTCTGTCTTCTCTAAGCACTGTTGATATGACTTCGGCTCGGTCGTACTCTTCTCCGGCTTCTATTTTCTGCTTAACTATCTCTTTTATTCGTTTGAGTTGAGATTTTGTCACTCTGTAAAGTGCGTGAATCTTCTCCCCGCCGCCTATATCGATATAAGCTCCCATTGATATTCTCTTTTCTGTGTTTTTCTCCTCCATTGCTAAATCTCCTTTTGTTGTGTCTTGCTTTATTGATTCATCCAGATACAGCTCTTTCTCCAGGAGAAGCTTACCATTATAAGTTAGCGGCTCCGGTTTAAGATTAAAGGTTTAAGAGTCTTTATTTTATATCTCTTTGACATATAGATGTTGTTATTATGCGTTTTTCTTTTCTTTATATAGCGGCCCTTCGGCTGCGCTCAGGGACCTTTACGGCTGATTTTTTATTCAGCTTTCTTTAAGTACAGCAATAATGCCCCCTCAATAGTAGCACAGGTGTCTGAGCGTAGCCGAAGACACACGCTCAATACCAGCACAGGTCATTGAGCGTACCTGTCTGCCGCCAGGCAGGGCCGAAATGACCGCTCCCAATAACCATCATCCCTTATCAAACACCCCGCCCGAGATATCCCAAAATTTAGCAAAGAACTCTCTCAGATTTGAAAGAACGGATTCACATTTTTTAGTTCTGTCACCGGATGGTGTGAATCGTGATACAGGCGATCATTTATGTTTTTACTGTCTTTGTTCACAGTTTTACGAAATGAATTGTAAAACTCAATATACATACTAAAGTTTAGACGACTTCAAGGGTTTAATATATAATGCGTACTTCTTCCATCCCCTTTTTGAAGTAGAATCCCAAGCTTTGTAAGTTCCTGCAAATCGCGGGTAGCGGTTGCTTTGGTTGTTCTGGTTATTGATATGTATTTTCTAGCGGTCATTCCTCCTTCAAACTCTTCAGCTCCCAAATCAAAAATTTTTCTCATTACTTTAATTTGCCGCTCATTAAGTACATCCCCATAGCTGTCAAAAAACTGAGTTTTCTTAACCGAAAAGGTGATAAGCTGGATAGCATGTTTTTGTGCATCAATCAAAAGTTTGGTAAAATAGAGCAGCCAGTCGTTTATTTCAAGTGATTTGGAAGCTTTGTTTAGTTCGGCATAGTAGCTTTTTCTGTCACTTTCAATCAGGGTTGACACACTCAGTATAATGGGCCTATTTAACGATTCTGCCAATGATTTTTCAATCAAAACACGTCCAATTCTGCCATTTCCATCTTCAAAAGGGTGAATACTCTCAAAATAGAGATGGGCAATGGCAGCTTTTATTATTGACTTTTGTATGTTTCCTTCTGTTTTGAAAGTGTTATACCACTTTACAAACGTTTGCATCTCTTGTGGAACACTTTCGGAAGGTGGCGCTTCGTAATGAACGGTTTCTCTTCCAAAAGCACCAGATACAATCTGCATCGGCTCATTCCCTCGGCGGTATTCTCCGGCATTGATATATTTTGCTCCATCAAAAAGGGTTTGGTGCCAGATCTTTATGGTCTCTTCGGATAGTACTTCGCTATAATTTTCGCGCACTTGCAGCATAAGCCGGGCTATATTTTCAGAGCGTTTATCTTTTATATTTTGAAAAGTAAGGTTTAGGCCCATCTGATTGCGAATGGAGGATATTAAATCTTCCCGTGAGAGCATCTCTCCTTCGATGGCGGAAGTCTTTAAGGCTTCAGATATTATTAACCTGATAATCTCATTTTGCTGCCCGGTGCTGTCGAGTGAATTGAATATACCGATTGCTACACCGCTTAATTCTGCAAATTCAAGCGATAGTTCGCTGATAACCTGCTCGTTATAAGCGAAGTTTGCCCACTCTTTTTGTTGCCAGTTATACATTGTTCTTAGTTTATGAGCCGATTAGCCCCGTTATTCGGCTCAAATATACGAAAAAATTGAGCCGATTAGCACTAATAATCGGCTCAAAGTAAAAATAAAGCTTTATTTATTATCTTCTGATATTCTAAAAGTGTTTGTATTCAGTCTGCCTATTGTTGTAAATTAGCGAGATCTGTGGGAGGTATATTTTACAATTAAAACCATAAAGACTATTCTAAATTTCAAAAACAATTTGTACTTTTGAAACCTTATAGTATTTAAACCCAAACGACTATGACCGATCAGGAAAAATATGACAAAATTTTCGAGTCGAACCGGGAGTGGATCGAACGAAATCAGCGTGAGAATCCGGGGCTTTTTAAGTTGCTGGCAGAAGAGCAGCATCCCGACTTTTTATATATCGGTTGTTCAGACAGCCGGGTGCATCCCAACCAAATTATGGGCTTGAAGCCGGGTGAGGTTTTTATTCACAGGAACATTGCCAATGTGATTAATCCCACCGATTTAAGTGCACTGTCTGTAATCACATACGGAGTGGAGCATCTCGAGGTAAAGTTTATCGTTATTTGCGGACATTATGATTGTGGCGGTATTGCTGCTGCAATGGATGATGCCGACCACGGTATGCTGAATCCCTGGCTACGCGGCATTCAGGATGTGTATCAGATCCATAAAGAGGAGCTGGATAGCATTGATGATCCTGATATGCGCTATCGTCGCTTTGTGGAGTTAAATGTGTATGAGCAGTGCCGCAATGTGACAAAAATGGTGGATGTGCAGAAATCTTTTCTGAAGAAGGGTTATCCTCGAGTGGCAGGATGGATTTTTGATATGGAGGATGCCCGGCTGTACGATCTTAATTTCGACTACGAAGCAGAGCTGAAAAAACTTCGGGAGGTATATAAGTTTGCTGCTGACACTGAACTGTAAGGGCAGACTTCTCTCCGAAATGAACGTTTATAAAGTAAAGAGCCATTCAGATTAATTCTGAATGGCTCTTTGCATATATTATTGATTATTGTGCTCTTAGCTTAGTAGAAGTTTGCACGGTTATCCACCACATTGTACTTCTCTCGTAGTTTCTGCATAACTGCATAGGGCAGTGTTTGTGCCAGACGCATATCGAGTTGTTGCTGCTCCAGTTTCAGGTTGAAGGGAGTTTCGTCAGCTGTTTTAACGTCAGGCTGAATCACATAAACACCTGCTTCACCCTGGATGGGGCTGCTCAGTTTACCTGCTTCAGTTACAGAGGCCATACCGATCACTTTAGGCTCGGCACCTGCGTCGCCAAACTGGAAAGAAGAGAAGTTTACATTCTCTGCTGTTCTTACTTCAGCACCAATCGCTTCGGCCAGTCCCTCCAGAGAGTTGTTTGAGGCGATCAGTTCGCTCAGTTGCTTCTTCAGCACTTCCGCTTTTTTATCTTTCATCAGCTCAGCTTTCAACTGTGGAGTAACCAGGGAGATGTCAGCATGCTCTTTGTCATTAATTTCGCTTACTGTAGCTACCACATAGATGTTTCTGTCGCAGTCAAACACATCGGATACAGCTCCTTTTTTGTTTTCAAAGGCCCAGCGTACCACCTGTCTGGATTGCGGAATCATATTTACGTTTTCGCTGTTTCTGTTAAGTCCCTGGGCAGGTCTCACAACATAACCTCTCTCCTGTGCCAGCTCCTCAAATTTCTTCGCATCGGTACTTCCCGCTGCAAATTGTTTGGCTTCGTTGAAGATATCGCTGTAAGTCTGGTTGCCCGGAATGATTTTACGCTCTAAAATAGCCAGTTTTACTTTCTGGCGGGCAGGAGTTCTCTCCATCACCTGGAAAACCTGAGTTCCGTTCATATTGGAAATTTTGAACAGCTCGTTGGTTCCTTTGGAGAATGCAGGATCAGCAATCTCTTTGTTGAGTACCTGACGGGTTACCCAATCCACTTCACCACCTTCTGAAGCAGCTTCAGGGTTATATTTCGCCACCATGTCGGTAAATTTCGCACCACCACGGATAGCATTGATAATGCTGTCGCCTTTAGTGTCGTTTTGTTCAGGGATGTAGATCAAACGCAGTTTCACAGAGTCTGACTCATAAATACCGCTCTCTACAATGCGGGCCATGGTGTAAGTGTTGTTTTCAAACACTGGACCGTAGATAGCTCCTGAACTGTTGCTGAAAGCAAAATCTTTCAGTTTTGAAGGTACGGTTTCGCTGGTATAAGGGGTGCCGTTGTAGCTAATGTCTGATTCGTCGTTTACCAGACCAATCACATCATCGGTGTTTACAAACTCCTCTTCCACTCTTGCAATCCACTCTTCGCCTTCGGCAAAGTCAGCTTCGCTCGGGCCTACCTCAAAACTCACATACTGAATGGTACGGTTAGGGTCTTGTTTGAAGAAATCTTTGCGTTTCTCATACAGCGCTTTGATTTCAGTATCACTTACTGTAACGGCTGAGTCAGCAAGGGCTGCATAGGGCTGGAAAACATAATTTACATGACCACCCATTTTGCGGGCTTCGTAGTTATATTTTACCTCTTCAGCGTTGGCGCCTACTGTTTTGCTCAGCAGCGTCAGATATTTGTCCTGAAGAATAGAGTTTTTAATATTTTTTTCCCAGAACATCCAGTATGATTTAGCTTCGCGAACTTGCTCCTGATCTTGTGGTGAAAGGTCACTGCCAAATACGGTGTTGTAAAACTGGAGCAGGGCAGCTTTGCTGAATTGTCCGGTTTGCGGGTCAACAAATACGCCGCGCTGCATAATAAGCGGGTGAATGTTGTTGCCGAACAGACGCTCTTTCAGCTCTTCTTTGCTGACAGTCAGTCCGATTTTAGCAGCTTCTGCCTCGATAATGCG
This sequence comes from uncultured Paludibacter sp., assembly GCA_964412435.1. GTDB lineage: Bacteria > Bacteroidota > Bacteroidia > Bacteroidales > Paludibacteraceae > UPXZ01. Next base: position 1,941 of record CAYPPC010000162.1, on the reverse strand, counting down.
TTCGGTGATCATATTTTCCCACACCTGGTTGCGAATTTGAGACATCTCATTTTCGTCGAAATCGCTGCGGCCAAACTCGATTTTATAAACATTGTGCAGTTGATCTACTGCTTCCTGAAACTCGTTGATTTTAATTTTCTCACCGTCAAACTCGGCTACCGTCTGTTTTGATTCATGAAAAATAGACGAACCGGAATTCAAAAAGTCACCAATAACGAAAGCAAGCAGAGCTACTCCCACTACGATTGCAATTAAAACCCCACGGTTCCGGATGTTTTGTAATGTTGCCATTTGATTAAAAAAGTTGATAAATATTTGTTAGAAATTAAGTTTTAATTTGAGCGTGCGAATTTACAAAAAAAAAGTGTATTAATCGAATGAATGGTCAAAAATAATCGGGGTTCAGCTCTTTCTGTGTAAATTGTTAAATGTCAGTCTCTAATTGACCTGCATTTTTACAAGTTCAATGCGGTTGTTGGTTACTTTCAGAAACTTAATGGTGAAGTGCCCGATGCGTATCACCTCATTGAGTTTGGGGAAGTGCTGATGCTCGTGCAGAATGTAACCGGCAATAGTCGAATACTCTTCCGATTCGGGTATGTTGAGATTGAACTTGCTGTTAACCTCTTCCACTTCAAGCCTGCCGGAGAGCAGGTATTCATGTTCACCGATTTTTTCGGCTTTATAATCACGGATATCGTGCTCATCCTCAATTTCACCGAAAATCTCCTCCATAATATCTTCAAGTGTCACAATACCGGCTGTTCCTCCAAACTCATCCACCACCACGGCAATACTTTTTTTCTCCTGCATAAAGATGCGCATCAGCTTCTGGGCTGCCATATTCTCAGGCACAATCGGCAGGGTTTTAATCTGCCTTTTCCAGTCTTTCTGGTGCTTAAACATCTCCGAGGAGTGTATGTAGCCGACAATGTTGTCAATATCTTCTTTGTATATAAGTATTTTAGAGAGACCGGTCTCAATAAAGGTCTGCTTGAGGGTATCCACGTGCACAGCATAGTCGAGAGCTACCATTTCGGTGCGGGGCACCAGGCAGTCGCGTAGCTTCACATTGGAAAAATCGAGCACATTCTGAAATATCTTAAAGTCATTGTTGGATTCAGTCAGACCTTCGCCACTCTCACTGGTTTCCTGCAGCAGATAGTTGAGCGCTATCAGCGAAAAAACATTCTCTTCAGACTCCTCCGGAATGTCGGCATTGAAGGGACGTATCAGTTTTACCGACAGCCAGGATACTATTTTAGATACCGGGTAGAATACAATATAGAAAAGCATCAGCAGCCAGGAGAAGGCTTTGAGCCAGACTACAGGTTTGATACGAAATAGTGTTTTAGGTAAAAACTCAGCTATAATCACCAGAATGGTGGCAGCAATAAAAATCTGTAACAGGATTATAATCAGTCCGGTGGCTGTGCTGTGTTGCTCTTCCACAAATTTTACCATCAGCCAGCCAAATACCACCATGCTGAGGTATTTGCCCGTAAACATAGTGGAGATAAACTGCCGCGGATTGCGTGTGAAGAAAGCAAGCAGATAGGAGTGCAGTGTCTTTTCCTTCTTTGTCAGTTCAAGCCGCAGTCTGTCCGATGCAACATAGGCTGTCTCCATGCCGGCAAAAAAGAGCGTGGCAATCAGCGAAATAATTATGTAACCAATTAATTCCAAATCTGTTATTAAAAAATTCTTACAAAGACCGGTGTGGCCGTATTAAACGACAAAGTTACAACATTTTAAGCTATTTAAGCGAATTTACTCCGATTTTCTCAAGATTTTTCTATTTCGGGCTGCGTGATATCCTGTTGTGCAAACCGGTAAATACTAACAATCCAATAAAAAAGAAAGAAAATTAGCTATTTAATTTGTCCATATAAAAAAAAGAAGTATCTTTGCAACCGCTTTTGGTAAGGCAGATTCAGTAGC
>CAYPPC010000161.1:5241-7052 GCA_964412435.1 uncultured Paludibacter sp. | reverse complement strand
TTTCCTGGTATATATTTACTATCTGATTACCCGTTGGAAAGAGCTCGGACGCCTGCAGGGAAAAGAGTATGTGGTGAAAACAATTGTTACTACCGAGGTAATGGTTGATATTGCATCCAAAAATGGTGTGGAGTATTATGATACTTTCACAGGCTTTAAATGGATTGCCGATGTAATGCGTAAAAATGAAGGCGTTAAATCATATATCGGTGGTGGCGAAGAGAGCTACGGCTTTTTGGCTGAAGACTTTGTTCGCGATAAAGATGCTGTTTCTGCCGTGGCCCTGATGGCCGAAATTGCCGCCTGGGCAAAAGATAATGGAAAAACTCTCTTCGAACTGCTGCAGGATATTTATCTGGAGTATGGTTATGGTAAAGAGAAAGGTATTTCTATTGTACGTGAAGGAAAATCAGGTGCTGAAGAGATTTCTCAAATCATGAGTGATTACCGCAGTAATCCTCCTAAGGAAATCGCCGGCTCCAAAGTGCTGATTATGAAAGACTACAGCAACCTGAAGATGACTAACTTTGTATCGGATGAAATTACTGATCTGGTGATGCCTGATACTTCCAATGTGTTACAGTTCTTTACCGAAGATGGCACTAAGATCTCTGTGCGACCTTCCGGAACTGAGCCAAAAATTAAATTCTATATTGAAGTGCGAGCTGAGCTTAAATCAAGAGCAGACTATGATGCTGTAGATGCAGCAGCAGAAGAGAAAATCAATGCTGTAAGAGAATCTATGGGGGTGTAATCTAGCATAAGCTATTGTCTGAAACATTATAAAATAAACAGAAGGGCTGATTTCTTTAAAAGAAATCAGCCTTTTTAATTTATCACTTGGGAAAACTGCATCTACAAGAAATTTATGCTCATAAAAATCCCCTGTTAAACCGATAAAAAAATTCCCCCAAATTCATATTCGGGGGAATTTTTTTAATGTTTTACGATTATGATTACAGCTTAGTATCCTCTTCCGAGAAACTTCCGTAACGGTGATACTCGTAAGAAATACTCTGCTCTTTCAGATAATGCAGTAACTCAATGCGACCTTCAACCAATGGTTTAGCCATCGCTATGTAAGTACCTAATTTAGCAGCCTCCAGGTAATATTCTTTAGGAATATTATCGGAGCAGGTACGGATGCGATAAACATCTTTCATCGAAGCCACAAACTCTGCGTCAGTTTGGACAATCAGCTTGAAGTCATTCACAGAAAGCTTTTTCAAAGTCTCCATTTTGCTGTCACCCTGCTGCACACTCACTTTGAAAGGTGTCTTAGAGATCTTGGCAGCTACCACACACATCAGAGCATCTGTCAGGCTGTCTTCCGGCAGGAAGCGAAGCACCATATTCTCAAGTGGCAAATAGCGGAATGTATTCAACTCTCCAACCAGATTTTGCGTTTCACGTTCAACCGAGAATTCTTCTTTCCAGTTTTTCAGATAACTTTCCAGTGCGCGCTGGAAACGTTCGAGTTCTGCTGCAGAAAGCAGGTCGTAGTAAGCCTTGAATCTGCTAATATCTGAAACTACAGGCTCTTTATAATCAGTCTCTTCAAAGTTAACAAAGGTGCTTACATAATTGTCGCCACCAGCTTTGATGCCACCACCAAAGGCTGAGCGCTTCATACCTCCAAAGGGCTGACGCTGTACGATGGCTCCGGTGATACCACGGTTGATATAGAGATTACCAGCCACCAGATTATCTTTCCAGTAAGCACGCTCATTTTCATCCAGACTCTGAATACCAGCTGTGAGGCCATAATCTGTAGAGTTAACCATTTCAATACCATGTTTCAGGTCATCCAT
>CAYPPC010000161.1:0-5221 GCA_964412435.1 uncultured Paludibacter sp. | reverse complement strand
GGTAAAATTACCCGGTTTTACGCCCCATTTAATGGCCGGTTTCATAATGTATCTGTCTTCATCCAGGAATTCAGGTGCAATTAGCCAGCTCTCTCCCGGCTCCAGATTATCAATTGCATGCAATAGCTTATCGTTGGTATTGGAAACCATCGGTCCTACCAGGTTAGCGCCATCCCAGGCACTTCCGGTGTACATACTTTGTGTCGCATCTTTCAGCTTTTCAGCAAAATCAGGATCATCATAAACGCTCTTTTCAACCACCAGCAGTGAGCAGGCAGAACATTTCTGACCGGCATTACCGAAGGCTGATTTCACAATGCTGAGAATAGCATGATCGCGGTCGCCGCTTGCTGTGAGAATGATTGAGTCTTTACCACCAGTTTCAGCAGAGAGCGGACAGGTTGGGTTATTTTCCAGCAATTTGAAAGCTGTGTCAGTTCCACCGGTCATAATAATATGCTTCACAGAAGGATGGGTTGAGAGATAAGTCAGGGTTTCCCGGTCATCCGGAAGTACTACCTGAAGTGCATCTTTAGGAATTCCTGCTTCCCAGAATGCTTGTGCAAACTGCCATGCAATGGGGAATGCCACTGTGGCCGGTTTCAAAATTACCGTGTTGCCTGAAGCCAGACCGGCTACTACGCCACCCACCGGAATAGCTGTCGGGAAGTTCCAGGGCGGAATCACCAGAACAATACCTTTGGGAGTGTCTTTTACAGTTTTAAGATCTTCAAACTTCTTCATAGACCAGGGGTAGAAACGGCAGAAGTCAGCTGCTTCAGAAACCTCTACATCACCTTCATTAAAGGTTTTACCGGTTACAGCGGCCATACAGCCAATCAGGTCGCCCCGCATATTGTTGATGTTCAGAGCAGCTTTATAGAGCAATTCATTGCGTTCTGACAAAGGCTTTTTGCGCCATCCTGATTTGTCGGTCTCAGCAATCTCAATTACCTCTTTCATCATCTCCATTGAAACAGTACTTGCCTCACAAACCAGGACTTTACTATCCTGACTGCGGTCATAATACTGCTTCTTATTATTAGTGGTTGTTTGCTTGTCGCCCACCTGTGCCGGAATCTGATAGGCTTTGTCTTTTTCCGACTTCATCCAGTTTTTGCGAATTTGAGCAACCCACTCCCGGTTTTGCGGCAGGTCAAAGTCTGTATCAGGCTCTGATTTGTACACATCCGTTCCATGCTCCCAGGTCTGCTTCAACAGTCGGTTTTGGGTACGGTTAGGAGTGGTTGCCACTTTATCTTTAATCTTCATCGCCTCCTCAAACTGCCCTTTCAGGAATTCCCACTCTTTCGTACCGGTTTTCAGATTGAATGAGTAAGTGAGGAAGTTATCTTCACCGGTATTTTCATCCATTCTGCGCACCAGATAAGAGACGGCATTGAGAAAATGCTCATCGCTAACCACCGGTGTGTACAGAATAATCTGTTTTTTGAGCTTGCGCATTACGCGTGGCAGGTGATTGGCCATACCTTCCAGCATTTCAAAAGTAACGGCATCTTCCACACCGTTTTTCTGCGAAAGCAAGTAAGCATAGGAGATACTAAAGAAGTTATGCGACGCAACTCCCACGTGCACTGCTTTTGCATTTTCAGGTTCTAAAGCTACATCTAAAATTTTGAGGAAGTTGGCATCTACTTTAATTTTATCACCAAAAATTGGATTGGGCCAGCCTCTCAGTGATGAGTGAATGGTCTCCATTGGCAGGTTGGCTCCTTTAACCAGGCGCATTTTAAGCGGAGCACCACCATCAGCAACACGTTTTTTGGCAAACTCATTTAGTTTTCTTTGCATCTCCTGAGCATCAGGCAGATAGGCCTGAATCACCACACCCGCTGTCAAATTTTTGAAGCGTGGCTCTGCCATCACTTTCAGGAAAACCTCCAAAGTTTGTTCAATATCTTTGTACTCCTCCATATCGAGGTTTACAAATTTGTGTGTCTCATTACCGTCAGCATCTTTGAATGGATAATCCATGGCACGCTGATAGAGATTGCCCATCAATTCGCAAAGAATTTCGGTATTCTTTTCATAGTTAAACGGTCCCATTTGGGCATAAATACCGGACAGTTTCACTGAAATGTAATTGATACGAGGATCTTTCAGTGCTTCCATATAATGCTCATAACGTTTGCCGGCTTCACCATCCCCCAGAACTACCTCACCCAGGAGATTCACATTTTGCCCGATATTGCTTTTATAGCGACCTTCCAGGTGCTCATTCAGCAGATCCGGACGCTCATTAATGATAACCGCACGGGTATAATCTCGTAAATATTTTTTGAAAATCGGCACAGAGATGGCAGGGAATCGGTAACCCACAGTATTAAAAGCCGTCAGCATTGCTTTTTCGGCCGGAGTAAAAAAGTCCGGTGTTCCGTACTCTTTCAGCAGGTGACGAATTCGTTTAGCCAGCTTTTTGTTGTCCCGGATTTGTGATGTCTCATCCAACATCCTGGTCATCAGAATTTTGTCATTTGGGTTTTGCACTAAAACAGCATATTTATTTTGCTCTTTCAGCTCTTCGGGGCGGATTTCATCTTCAGCTTTTTTCAGAAAATCCTTGGCCCATTCAATTACTTCGTTGGTTTTAATCTTCTCCATGGTCACTAATTAATATTATGAGTTTTGATTGTAGTTATTTCAATTTTGATAAGTTGGAAATTACAGTGTAAAAATAGCTAAAATATTTTAGTATTCATACAGTAGCAGCATAAAAATTGCTCTAAAGCGAACTATTTCCTATTCCGGGATTACATCTCAGTAAATGCTTTTAATCGCTTATCCAGCTCTTCCATCTGATCCATACGAACAAACGATACACAGGCACGCAAACCATTGGGGTTATCACTGCCTGTGATAGCCAGTGATATGGCACTGATACCAAAGTTGAGAAAACGGGTCATCAGTTCGGCACTGGTCATTTCTGGATAAGCAATAGTAAAATAGAATCCGTCGGCCAAATCACCATCCACATCATTATATACAATGTAGAATCCGTGCTTCAGGAAAATCTCTTTCATTATTCGTGCTTTTTCACCATAATGGTGCAACTCTTTCACATAATCTATATCTCCGTCATTCACTGCTTTCAGCATGCTTGCCAGTGCAAATTGTGCTGTGTGTGATGTACCTGCTGTTGTTGCATAGAGGACTCCGTAGGGAATAAATTTTCCCATTGTGTCAGCAGGAAAATACTTTTTCAAATTCGGATAAGAGTGCGAATACGCCTTATCGCTAAACACGAGCATGGCTATTCGCTGCCCAGCATAATTGAATATTTTAGAAGCCGACATGATCAGGATATAATTATCAGCATAACGGGCTACAGTGGGCTGAAACGGAGCTTCTCCCGGCTTACCGTAGTGTTCGCGGAAATCCATACCGAAATAAGCCAGGTCCTCAATCACAATTACATCATATTTATTAGCCAGTTCGCCAATCATTTTCAGTTCATCTTCGGAGAAATTACACCAGGTGGGGTTATTGGGTGATGAGTAGCAAATAGAGCAAATATCTCCTTCTTTCAACATCTCTTCCAGTTTTTCTCCCAGTTTTTCTCCCCGGTAATGAAGAAAATCAAAAGATTTGAAAGGGAGATCCAGTAATTGCAGCTGTGATTTTTGCACAGGAAAACCGGGATCGATAAAAAGAGTAACAGGTTTATCCGGATTGGTGCGTGCAGCTGCCAGAAGCGCAGCAAAACTGCCCTGCATGCCGCCAACAGTAGGTATGCAATGTTCCGGCGTGACAGGTACATTCATAAAAAGCCGGACAAAGCGTGCTATCTCTTCTTTGGCAAAACTAATGCCCTCAATATTGGGGTAGTACTGGGCCAAACCTTTGTCGAGTGCCTCTTTTTCGGCATCTACTCCAATTTGCAGAGCCGGCAATCCGGGTACCCCCATCTCCATATGAATAAATTCTACACCACTCTCCTGCTCCACTGTTGCTACCAGTTTACCCACCTGTCTTATAGAGAGTTGGGTAATATCATTGGTTCCAAATTGAGCAAACGCTTTTTCAATAAGTTTCGGATCTATCATCTTAATTTATTTTATATTCTATTTAGTAATCCACTCTTTTAATCTATGGAGATCAGCTCCAGATATATCACTTTTAAGCATGGAAGGGCCGGTATAATACTGTAAACTAATAATGTTAGCCTTCAGCATTTTATCAACATGCTCTTCATCCAGTAAATGTTTCATCTGAATCGTTTTTTTATTCAGCACATCATAGCCGGTTACAACGCTTTGTTTGGTTGAATCTGCCAATAAAATTTCTGTCGATTTCTGATTCAGTTGCTGGTTTTTTTGATGATTTTCAAAAACTGTTTGCAATTCAACCACCTCGTTATCTATTAGCATATACATTTGTTCTTCCAAATCAAAGCTCTGGCTTGAGAGCTGAATAACATCATACATTGTATAGTGCGTAATATTATCCCGGCCTGTTTCCTTTAAGAAAGTAAGCGTTTGAACATAGGATTGACTGCGCCAGTTATTATTGATAAAACTCAACTCCAGGCTTACCCGCTTTTTTCCAAGTACTATATCGTTTTCTACAAGAATTGGGTTGTAAAAAACAGTGCAACTTTGCAGTAGCACGCTTGCAAAAAACAGTAAGAAACTAACTTTTTTCATATTAAACCGCTATTATTTACCTCTTCTGTCAACCACCCGTACCGCTTTTCCTTCGCTACGCGCAATGGTTTTTGGCTCTACTAATTTTACCTTTACACTTAATCCGACCGCACTGGCAATCGCTTGTTCCAGTCGTTTTTTCATATTTTGCAGATCCTTGATAGTATCTGTCAGCTTACTTTCAACCAGCTCAACCTGTAGTTCTAATGTATCCAGATTGCCAATACGATCTACATAAAGCAAATAGTGCGCTGAGGTTTCACCCATTTCCAGCAATACGTGTTCGATTTGTGACGGGAAGAGATTGACACCGCGAATAATCAGCATATCATCGCTTCGGCCGGTTATCTTTTTCATGCGCACCAGGGTCCTGCCGCATTTACACTTATCAAAATTCAGAGATGACAAGTCACGGGTATTGTAACGAATCAGAGGAATTCCCTCTTTGGTTAAAGTAGTAAACACCAGCTCCCCCTCTTCGCCCGGTGCGACCGGCTTTTTGGTATCCGGATGTACAATTTCCGGAAAAAAGTGATCTTCCATCACATGCAGTCCGT
>CAYPPC010000160.1:0-7167 GCA_964412435.1 uncultured Paludibacter sp. | reverse complement strand
AATATCGGCTACCGACTGTTCGTGGGTAACAATAATAGTGGTAATACCCTCATCATTTACCTGTTTAAGTACCTCCATAACCTCTACAGTGGTTTTACTGTCGAGAGCACCGGTAGGTTCGTCGGCTAGGATGATTTTAGGGTTGGATATCAGTGCACGTGCAATAGCCACCCGCTGTTTTTGTCCGCCCGAAAGCTCTCCGGGGTAGTGTGTGGCCCACTCCCGCAATCCCATTTTGTCCAGATATTCTAAAGCAATCATATTGCGACGCTTTCGGCTGATGTTTTTATAATAAAGCGGTAGAGCCACATTTTCCATCGCGTTTTTGAAGTTGATCAGGTTGAACGACTGAAAAACAAAACCGATCATTTCGTTGCGATAGAGAGCCGACTGTTTTTCACTCAAATCTTTAATCAGTTTTCCATCGAGATGGTACAAGCCCTCATCATAGCTGTCCAGGATTCCCAATATATTCAGTAATGTCGATTTTCCGGAACCGGATGCACCCATAATAGATACAAATTCACCCGGATCAATTTCCAGATCAATCCCTTTCAACACATGCAACGATGTTGCTTCAGTGTAGTAGGTTTTGTGTATGTTTTGAAGTTTTATCATAGATGCTACGCTGTTCTTTGCCCTTCGGGCGTTCTTAACTTCGTGTTCTTACGCTATATTGTTCTTTGCTCTCGCTTTTAGGTGAGAGAATTCTTATCAGTGCGATCTATTATTGGCTAATTCTCATATTTAAGAATTGGCTCATTTTCTCATTTTCAAATTGGCTAATTCTCAAATTGTCTTATTGATTCACAGGCAAAAGTAAATTAAAATATAATACTATGCAATACATAGTACTCTGTTTGGGAGAGATGTTTGTTTGACGGGATAGTTAATGTGCTGATTGTCAGCGTGTATAATTTTGGGTGTGTTTTGCGGATTAACTTTAAATAACATTTTCTTCGGTGATTTCTCTCAGAGGATATATACCTTAAATTAAAAAAGATAGTCCTGACTTCGAGAGTATTGGGAGGAAAAAATAAAGGTTTGCTCTATTTTAATAAAGCAAACCTTTACGCATTATTTTCAGTTTTTCAGCAAAAGCTAAACTGAATTATCTATATTCTTATCCATATTTTATCGAAATAGGGTGATAAGCCATATGAAACTACCCTTCTCTACTCCTTATAATCTACCCCTCTTTCAATAAATACCTCTTTGGCCACTTTCAGCGCATTCAGCACTTTGGGGAAACCTGTATAAGGCAGCAGGTGAATGATAGCATTGATAATATCGCGAGGAGTTAACCCGGCGGTTAATCCGGTGTTTACGTGCAGTTTAATTTGTGGCGCCAGGCCTTGTGAAGCTAAAGAGGCGATGGTCAGTAATGTTTTTTGACCGTTGGAGAGTCCCTCTCTTGAATAAATATCACCAAAAGCAAACTCAACAATATAGTTTTCCAGCTCGGAGTCCAGGTCCATCAGCTCATCAAATGTGATGGAGTAGGTGGGCTTATCCGATTTATCTTCATACTCTTTAATAATATCCATACCCACTTGGTAGCGCTTTGATTTTTCCATTTTTATCTTGTTTTTATAATTATACCAATAACAAAAATAGTCAAAATTTGGGTGAATGGAAAGTTTGGTGGGGATGGTAAGGTTTTGCTATTTGAGTTTTGGCGTTATTTTAATTATTCATTCGTTGTAAAATCAACCCATTCATTGGCTCATTCTCATATTTCTCCATTGGCTCATTAAAAAATCACCGCATTTCCGGTAACGACAACTGTTGTGAAATCACCACCTCTTCATAGCCTATTTCGGTGAGGAAAGTTCTTAAAGTCAACTCGGCCTGGCGGTAAGCCTCATCGAGTAAACCTCCTTTAATCGCCTCCCGTCGCATATTTTGTTTCTCTTTGCTGAGTGCAGCAGTAACATCACCAATCTTTATCGGGTTAAAAACATTGTCACTCTCGCTGTAAACAGCAATGCTTTTTTCATCGATAACAATGTCCAGCACTTGTGCGCGGGGTAGGGTAACCATCACTTTTTTATCTTCAGTCTCCACGTGTACGCGACTGAAATCCACTCCGGCCTTCATGTATCCGTTGTATTTTAGCAGAAAAAATTTCTCTGTTAGCGGAACGTTGAACTTAAACAGCTTAATAGCATCTTTATAGCCAATTACACCGGTAAAGTTAGATTTAATTGTCGCCAGCTCCTGAATGTTTTCGATTTTCTCAACTATAATCGTAGAGTCATATTGCGCAACACGGCTTTTAGGCGCTTTGTTAAGCACCAGCAAAATTGACAATACCACCACTGCCGCCAATAATATTATGGTAAAAAATCCGGGTTTCCGCATATCAAACTAAAATCAATTAACTATTACTTTCGCTCGCTTCGCGAGTCATTCCACTCTTGATATCCAGATGGTACATAAACCACCGTACGATAATAATTAATCCTAACCAAGTGTCTCGCATTGCACAGTATCGTCTTTCCCCATGGGGAAAGATAAGAGATTGGGGCCTATTTACTAAAAACTACTTACTGCTAGCCAATGGCCCTTTCACAATCTCCTGCACATGTCGCACCAACTTCGAAGACTCCTCTGCTGAAAATTGCGTTACATCCACCGGTGGGTGAACAATCATTTCAATACGCCCGGGAAAGAAATAGTAGCCCCGGATGCGCTCGTAACTACCACGCAGAGTAATTGGTACAATCGGTAATTGCAAATCGAGTGCCATTAAAAAAGCTCCGCGTTTAAATTTATTCACCCGCCCGGTTTTGGTACGTGTCCCTTCGGGGAAAATAACGGTAGATACACCATTTTTGAGATTATCGCTTGCCAGCATCAAACTCTGACGGGCTGCAAGTGCATTGTCGCGATCAATGAAAATATGTCCGGCAGCTTCGCAGGCGGCACCAACAAAAGGAATTTGACGCAGTTCTTTTTTCATTACCCACTTGAAAATGGAGGGCAACCAGCCATAAACAACGAGCACATCAAATAAACTTTGGTGATTGGGCGTAAAAATATAGCTCTGCTTAGCATCGATGTTTTCTAATCCGCTCACCTTTACCCGAATCAATAAAATATAGCAGGTTACACGGCCCCATAGAATAGCCGGAACGTAGGAAGATTTACTATCGGGAAAAATAGGAGAGAAAATCAGCGTTAACACTGCCGCTAAAATGGTGGCAACAATAATTATCGGGACAGCTACCACGATGGTGTAGATAAAATAAAAAGGATACCAAAACTTCATAGCTAAAATGTAAGTTGGACAGGTCCGGAGATGTCGAATTAACGGGATGCCGGACTATAGTGTGCCGTCAATGTTGTTATTTAGTCTGTATTGTGTCTTTTTTCAAAGGGCAAAGATATGAAATTTAACAGAGAAATCAGTTTGTAAGCGGTAATACAAGATTAGTTTTCATTTTCTTAAGATTCTTATTAGCTCTTATTCGCTGACCGGCTTTTTGCGAAAGGGTTTTGGTACTATTCCCTGACTCACGAATACACCTGAAATCACAACAAATATCCCAAACCATTGCCAGGATGTTAGCATTTCTTTGAAGAGTAACCAGGAAAAGAGGGCAGTAAATACCGGAATCAGATTGGTAAATACCTGTGATCGGGTGAGTCCGATGCGCCGGACAACGGTTGAAAACAGCACAAAAGCAAGCACCGAGGCAAAAATTGTCAGCATCAGCAATGCGGCTAATGAGTTGCCTGAAACCTTCATCCCGGGGTAGCTTTTCAGATCTACAATGAGCGCTGTAGGAATAAAAAAGAGTAGTCCGAAGAGGTTTTGATAAAAAACGATTTGCCCTGCTGAATATTCTGCAGGTATTAATCTTAAAATCAGACCATAGATAACCGCTGAAAAAACAGCAATAAATATCAACATCACGCCACGCGTGGAGGTGCCGGTTCCGGCACTGCCCTGCCGAACTATCAGATAAACACCCAGCAGTGATACCAGAATTCCTAAGATATTAATTAAGGTGAAGCGTTCTTTTAGAAAAACAAATGCAAAAAATGGAGCAAAAATAGGAATCGTAGCTACAATCACGGATGCCAGCGTGGGTTGTACGAGTGTAAGTCCGTATGTTTCTCCAATATAATAAAGATAGGGCTCGAAAAAAGCGAGCGGTAAAAAGTAGCGCCAGTCCCCCTTCTTAATCGCTGTCAGTTTCCGGCTGAACAGAAGCACAAAGAATAGCAGAACAGAAGCGAGCAGAAGGCGAAGTGTAATCAGGGTTACAGGTGGAAATGATTCCAGTGCCGAACGGGTCCAGATAAAGGAAAATGACCAGCATATCATGGCTGTAACAGCAAAAAGATAGTTTTTCACTCTCTGTTTCTCTTTGTGCATAATAGATTTCTCTTACATATTTAAAATAAATCCCTGAATATTGAGATTTATGTCAATTAATTTGTATTTTTACACCCGGATTACGTGAGTTGATTGTCAAAAAGACAAATTTCACTTCACGTGATTTTTTACAAGGCAAATAAAAATGTAAAGATAGGGAAGAAACTTGAAATTGATAGTCAAAAGTGCATGCGTTTTTTATTTTCCTGTGTAACTTATCTGAACGACTAAAATAAAAATATCAAAATAATTAATCTTACTCTGGGATACCGGGTACTAAAACACAAACCTATGGAACTTCCATTTGCAGAATCTTACAAAATTAAAATGGTGGAAACTATCCGCCGCAGCAATCGCGAAGAGCGTGAGCGCTGGATCAAAGAGGCAAAGTATAATCTTTTTATGCTGCAGAGTGATCATGTTTTTATCGATCTTCTGACCGATAGCGGCACCGGTGCCATGAGTGACCAGCAGTGGTCAGCTATGATGCAAGGTGACGAAAGTTATGCGGGCGCCCGCTCCTATTATGCGCTGAAAAAAACTATTAAAGAGCTGCTTGGCTTCGACTACTTTTTCCCTACACATCAGGGACGTGCAGCAGAAAATCTGCTCTACTCCGCCATCATCAGTGAAGGGGATATTTTACCCGGAAATTCACACTTTGATACCACAAAAGGGCATATTGAGTATCGTCGGGCTACTGCTATCGATTGTACTATTGATGAGGCCAAGGTGACCGCGAGCGAGCATCCGTTTAAGGGAAATGTAGATCTGGAAAAACTGGAAAAAGTGCTGAAAACTTATCCGAAAGAGAAAATACCCGCGGTAGTGCTTACATTGACCAATAATACAGCAGGCGGCCAACCGGTTTCTATGGAAAATGTACGTGGTGTTTCTGCATTATGTAAACAATATGGTGTGCCTCTGCAAATAGATGCGGCCCGTTTTGCAGAAAATGCCTATTTTATCAAAACCCGTGAGGCCGGTTATGCCGATAAAAGTATCAAAGAGATTGTACGCGAGACTTTCTCTTACGCCGATGTTATGACGATGTCGTCCAAAAAAGATGCTATCGTAAATATGGGTGGTTTCCTTGCTATGAAATCGGAAGATTTATGGCGTCAATGCAAATCATTCTGTATCATGAATGAGGGTTTTATCACTTACGGCGGGCTCTCTGGTCGCGATATGGAAGCTCTGGCGCAGGGATTGGATGAGGGAACAGAGTTTGATTATCTGGAAACTCGCATTCGTCAGGTAGAATATCTGGGCAAAAAACTGGATGAGTATGGCGTGCCTTATCAACGTCCTGCCGGTGGTCATGCTATCTTTGTAGATGCAAAAAAAATCCTTACAAAGGTGCCGAAGGAGGAGTTTATTGCGCAAACACTGGCGATTGAGCTATACCTTGAGGCAGGCATTCGGGCGGTTGAGATAGGTACATTGCTGGCCGACCGCGATCCGGTTACACGTGAAAACCGCTATCCTGAACTGGAGTTTTTACGTCTGGCTATTCCGCGGCGCACCTACACAAATAATCACATGGATGTGATTGCAGCAGCATTGAAAAATGTATTTGACCGTAGAGAAAATATTACCAGTGGTTATCGCATTTTGGCCGAAGAGCCAATTATGAGACACTTTACTGTAGAGCTTGATAAAGTGTAATCACTGCTGTTAGAAAGAGAAAGGGCTGTGGGGTAATCCTCACAGCCCTTTTCATTTTTGTTGTTTTGCATCCGGTCTTATTTGCCCGCAATCTCCTCAATTTTACTTTTGATATCTTCCCAAACAGCATCGGAGAGGGTGGTGCCCATTACCTCAACTACTTTGGATGAAACTAAGGAGCCAATTTCACCGCATACCTGCAGCGGATAGCCTTGAGCCATGCCGTATAAAAACCCGCCTGCATAAAAATCACCGGCACCGGTGGTGTCTACAGCATCCGTGAGGTAGGGTTTAATAGTGTGAACTTCCTCACCTCGCTGCACATAAGAACCTTTCTTGCCAATTTTCACTACAGCTATATCGCACATTTGTGCAATCTCAGCCACAGCTTCCAGCGGCTCTTTACCAGTAAACTCAAAAGCTTCTTCTTCGTTCGCAAAAGTGATATCCACATATTTTTGCGTGATCTCACGTAGAAAATCGAGGTTTTCCTGTACCACATTGAAACTTGCCAGGTCAATGGAGGTGGTGAGTCCGGCTTTTTTAGCCATTTTCAGTGCGGTTCGGATCAGATCGTGGTTTTGAACCAGGTAACCTTCGATATGAAAATAGTCGTAGCCTTCAAAAACTTCCGGTTTCAACTCTTCAGCAGAAAGTTCACTGCCGGCACCCAAATAAGTACACAAAGTGCGCTCGCTATCGGGCGAAACCAACACGGTACAGTGTCCGGAAGGCGTTTCGGAAAGAATCAGATGAGGAGTTACACCATTTTTCCGGCTGTTATTACTAAAAAACTCACCAATGGAGTCATTGCTAACTTTACCGATAAAGCCACTTTTTACGCCTAAACGTGAAAGTGCATTTACTGTGTTGGAGGCTGAACCACCGCACGCCATCACCGGATTGTCCAGACCGATTTCAGATTTGATGGCCTCCGATTGTTCATTGTCGATCAGCTGCATCGACCCTTTTGATAATTTTAACTCTTTTAAAATAGAATCATTTTCTACTCTAAACAGTATGTCTGTCAGGGCATTACCCATGCCTAATGCTTTCTTCATAAAAAAATCTTCAAAAATATTTCTACAAAGATATTGCATATTTCAAAATAA